>JAYVRF010000186.1:0-15925 GCA_043756925.1 Arcicella sp.
AAAAAATCTAACAAACTTTATGCTCTCTGAATTTTTCAAGAAGTAAATTGAAAGAGAAAAGAATCGCCAGCACAACCAGCGGCTTTTTGATAATCTTAACCCATAAAAATCTATGAAAACTTCTTCATTCACGTAAAAATAACCAAGAAAGATTTGTCGAATTGACTTGCCGAAAGGAATTGATTGATATTAAAAGAAATTAATATCTTAAATATGAAGGGATTAGATAAATTTATATTTTACTAATGGTTTCACATCATCATTACATTTGGCGAAATGTTTTGCTGACATTTGATAAATTATAATTTACGTGCCAAGTTTTTTTAAAAAGGATAAAATATTTTTATTTGTATTTTTTCAACGTTAATATTCAGTTTTATCCATAGCCATTTTAAAGCATCGTAGCTGCAAACATGGAAATGAAGAGTTCTTGGAATGGTATCATTAAAATAACGTACTAAATTTAACTTGAATTAACTTCCCCAAACAACTCCGTTGTGGGTCAAACTTTTAGGAAGTTTTGCGAAAGATAATTGGTACTTTTAAATTTACAGTTTCCTTTACTAAATTGAATTAGCCACCAACTTTCACGGCTTTGTAACTCTGATTGTTCAAGTAAGTTAAAACTTTATCACGAACATCTCCCTGAATCAAAATTTCTCCATCTTTTGCCGAACCTCCACAGCCGCAGAGATTTTTAAGTTTTTTTGATAAATCCTCTAAATCAACTTCATTTCCAATGAATCCAGTAATTAAAGTTACTTGCTTACCCGCACGAGATTTTTTATCTAATTGAATTTTCAATTTCTGCTTTTCGGGAAGTAAAGTTTCGGGAATCGCTTCATTATTAAACGAATACTCGAAGTTTTGATTGGTCGAATAAACAACGCCAACGGGTATTTTTTTGCTTTTAGACATTGCCAATTATATTTAAATACTGTTTTTTTATAGAAACTTCAATTTCATTGGTGTTCAATTGCAAAGGTTCGCCATCGTAATGAATTAAAAAATCTTTATTGGATTTTAAGGAAAATTGCACCCCAGATTCCATTTCAACGTATCTGGAATTGGGTAAAGTTCCTCTGAATAATCGAACGCCAATGATGGGGGCAGCCCCAAAAGGGAAAGGTTTTAAAATTACCATTTCAATCAATCCGTCATCAATTTTTGATTTGGGTGAAATCATAGCGTTGTTTCCGTACTGGGTTGCATTGGCGAAAGTAATAGCAAAAGCTGTTTTGTTTATTTGATTATCAAAGTTATACGTTTCTGGCTTGAAGGTTCGGAAAGATTTCAAAGCCATTTTGGCATACGTTTTCAATCCTCTTGAAGGTTGTTTAGAAAACTCATGAGCAACTTCTGCATCGAAGCCAACACCAGCCGTACAGAAGAATGGAATTTCATTCAAAAAGCATACATCAATTTTTACAGTAGGCTGATTTATTGCAAATTGAATAGCTTTCTCGGTTTTTAGAGGAACTTTTAAATGACGAGCTAAACCATTTCCCGAACCAATTGGCACAATCCCTAAGGCAGTTTCTGAGCCAATTAATCCTTTGCCAACTTCATTTACCGTTCCATCACCACCAATTGCCACGACTTTTTGAATGCCTTGCAGAACCGCTTTTTGAGCAATTTCAGTGGCATGACCAACGTATTCCGTAAAAATCAACTCACAATCAGGCAATTTTGAGATTAAAGCCTTAATTTTATTTTTCTTTGCGGGTGTGGTTGTTCCCGACTTCAAATTCATCACAAACCAAACCATTAGCTAAAAAAGATAAAGAGAAATATCAAAACCAAAATAAACGACAAATACATCAGACCGTCAATCAAATAATAATCTTTGTATTTTTCAAAATAATCTTTCAATTTCATGACATTAATGTTAAAATAAAACTCAAAATTACGAAAAATTTACCCATGAAAAAATTGCTACTTTTATTAATTGGCTTTTACTGTTTTGTAGCAAATGCACAAACGAGCAACGATAAAAAACAAATTCTTAATATTTTAGTTCGTCAAACAAAGGCATGGAATGATGGGAAAGTGGTTGATTTTATGAACGGATATTGGGAATCTGACTCGCTGATGTACATTGGCGAGTCAGGCGTTACCTATGGATATAAATCAACTTTGGAGCGATACAAGAAAAATTATCCCGATAAATCAACGATGGGAACGTTGAAATTCGATATTATCAACGTGAATTTTATCTCAAAAGATGCCTGTTTTGTGGTAGGAAAATGGCATCTAACTCGCTTAGAAAAAGGGGATGTTGGAGGGCATTATACCTTACTGTGGCGTAAAATATTGGGGAACTGGGTAATTGTTGCTGACCACTCTTCTTGAAAATGTGTAGCGGAACGCAACATCGTAAGGAAGAAAATTTTATTTGTGCGATTTTTTCTAAATTCGGATTGCGGCGCTTCGCAATCCAAATTTAGAAAAAATGAGAGATTTCATGTATTGTTAATGCAATCCCGTGATACTTTTACAAAACCCCTTTCGTTGAAGGCAAAATATCCAAGTCTTTAATTTCTCTTTTCACCGCCATTTTTATTGCCTTTGCAAAAGCCTTAAAAATTGCTTCAATTTTATGGTGTTCATTATCGGCTTCGGCTTTGATGTTGAGATTGCACTTGGCTGTATCAGTAAAAGATTTAAAGAAGTGAAAAAACATTTCTGTTGGCATTTCTCCAATTTTCTCACGACTAAATTTTGCATCCCAAACCATCCAATTTCTTCCCGAAAAATCAATGGCAGCGTGAACTAAGGCTTCGTCCATTGGCAGAATATTAAACCCGTATCGAGCAATTCCTTTTTTATCCCCCAAAGCCTTCAAATATGCCTCTCCTAACGCCAGAGCCGTATCTTCGATAGTATGATGCTCATCAATATGTAAATCTCCTTCCACTTTTATTGTCAAATCTGCCCCTGAATGTTTGGCTAATTGGTCAATCATGTGGTCAAAAAAACCTAAACCCGTTTCAATACTTGACCTTCCTTTTCCATCCAAATTTAATTCTACCCAAATCTTAGTTTCTTTCGTGATTCTCTCAACGGTTGCTTTGCGTTCGGGTAAACGAATGAATTGATAAATTTCATCCCAACTATTTGATATTAAGGTAGTTGCGTTTGCTTGTTCTTCATTTTCAAAAGGTTTTTCACCTAAATATATGGCTTTTGAACCTAAATTTATGGCTAATTGCACATCAGTCAATCTATCACCCAAAACAAAAGAGTTTTTCAAATCATATTCCGTTTCATCAAAATATTTTTCCAACATTCCCGTTTTTGGTTTACGAGTTGGAGAATTTTCGTGTTCAAAAGTACGGTCAATGTGAATGTCGGTAAAGTAAATATTTTCACCTGCCAATATTTCCATCATCTTGTTTTGAGCTAACCAAAAAGTGTCTTCTGGAAAGGAATCAGTCCCTAATCCGTCCTGATTTGTTACCATAACTAATTCATATTCAGACTCTTCTGCAATTTTACGAAGATTAGAAATGGCTTTTGGAAGGAATGATAATTTTTCGAGTGAATCAACTTGAAAATCGGTCGGAGGTTCGGCAATAATAGTGCCGTCACGGTCAATAAATAATATTTTTTTCATGTTTAATAAATCCGTTATACGCAGAAATAGACTACAAAATTAGTATCTGGTTAATGGAATACTGCCTTTTTGTAAGAAATTTATTGATGAAATTTATTGAAATGATATATTTGAACGATATTTAGGGAATTGATTGTAATTTTGTACTATAATCCGTTAACAAAAATTAAACATGAATTTATTTGAAGAATTAAGAGAATTATTAGTGGGTGAAGTTGCCAACAAAGCCGCTAATATACTTGGAGAGAAGGAAGAAAAAGTAAAAATTGCTCTTGAAGGTTTAGTACCAACTTTTGTGGGAGGTTTGATGAAAAGAGCATCAAATGAAGCTGGTGCCACCACATTGCTAAATGTAGTAAAAAAGAGCAATAACGATGGAAATATTGTTGAACAATTAGACCTTTTATTGAAAAATAAAGAAAATTTTGCAAATTTTGTCGAGAAAGGGAATAGTTTAGTTAGTATGCTTTTACCAGATAAAAAAAGCTCAATTGCCACGATGATTTCGCAGTTTGCAGGGGTAAGGAATTCATCGGCTACTTCACTTTTATCAGTTGTTGCACCTTTGGTTGTTGGCAAATTAGGTAGTTTAATAACGTCACAAGGATTAGATAAAACGGGTTTAGCCAACGTTATTTTGGATCAAAAAAGTATTCTTTTAGATGAAACGCCAGAAAGTTTGCAACCCAAAATGATTGATGTTTTAGGATTAGCAACTTTCATGAGTGAAGAGATAAAGCCTGTTCAGTTTGCAACAGGTATCATAAAATCGAATACAACTCAAACAATTACGCCAAAAAAAGCGATTGAAAATAGACCTGTAACTTATTCTGATAAGGATTATGATTTACAAGGTGGCTCTGGAATGTCAACGCCAAAATGGCTTTTACCAACGATTTTGATTGCGGCAGTTTTGGGGGGTCTTGGATATTTTGCAACAACTTATGATTGGAGCAAATTAAGGAGTAATTCAACAATAGAATCTGAGACTTCACAAACAGAACAAGTCACCAATGCTCAAATTGATACAACCAATTTGCCGAAAGATACATTGATTTCAAAAGTTGATTCAGTGGTTGCCCTAATTGCGGATTCTGCGATTAAAATGGTAGGTATAAATCTACCAAACGGTCAGAAATTAGATTTAGCCGAAGGAACTTTTAACTATAAATTTGCTAAATATTTGTCTGATTCTTCATCAAAAGTAAATCAGACTTTTACATTTGATAACCTTAATTTTGAAGTAAATACGCCAAATTTGGTAGCAGGTTCAGATAAAACTATTCAGGATTTAGCAAAAATAATGGTGGCCTATCCACGTGTACAAGTGAAACTTACAAGTCATACTGATAACGCAGGTGATTCACTTCAAAATCGCAAATTATCCCTAAAACGTGCTTTTACGGTGAAGGGTTTATTAATAGCGAACGGAGTTCAAGATTTGAGAATTGATTTTACGGGTAGAGGTTCTTCTAATCCAATTGCGAGTAATGCAACGGAGGATGGAAAAGCAAAAAACCGAAGAATTGAAGTGAAAGTGGTAAAAAAATAATTTCTTTTCGCTCATAAAAAAGCCCATCAATATATTTGAAGGGCTTTTTTTGTTTATTAATTTTTCTTCTCTTTTCTCTAACGATTTCTACCCTAAATGGAGGATTATCAGAAACATCTTACAACATATTTATAACATTTTTCAATTTTCCGAAAAAGCCTTTTGGTCTAATTGTGGTATCGGATTTATCTTCATTTCTAAAAAAACGAATTTTTATTTTTCCTTTTGGATTGTCAATTGTTAAATTAATGGCATCAACCGGAATTTGTCGAATTGGGTCAATATCGTTTTTTGCAAAAGATTTAGATTGACTTACGAAGAATAAAATCGATAGTGGTAAGATAAATTTTTTCATAGAACAGTTTTGATTTTAAGATGTGCGAAGATAAAAAAAATCCGTAAGATTGAATCAAAAAATGAGACAACATTACGGTTATGTAAAGATTATAAGTCAGATAACTTAAAGTGATGAAATCTAAACTGAGTGAATTCAAAAAAAGTATTAGTAAAAATCTAAAGGTTGAAGACGGATTACCAAATTGATTAAATATCAGTAATTATGAATTGGTTAACATTATGCTTTAACTCTTACTCGGTTAAAATATTTGTATAATTTTTGCATGGTTTTTTCAACATCTTTGTCCGTTTCAAGCATATCACTAATGGTTTGAACGGCATGAATTACGGTACTATGGTCACGCCCTCCGAAATGATAACCAATTGATTTTAAGGGCAAATTAGTAAATTCTTTCATTAAATACATAGCAACTTGCCGTGGAAAAACAGTCTCACGCTTGCGGCTTTTGCTCTTTAATTCGGTCATGTTTACTTCAAAATGGTTTGTCACAGCATCTAAAATTGAATCTACAGTAACTTCTTTTTCTGAATCCATAACAATATTTTTCAGCGTTGCACGAGCCAAATCCATATCAATTTCCTTGCTATTGAACGAAGCATGAGCCATTAATGAAACAATAACGCCTTCTAATTCACGCACGTTTGTATCAATACTATGAGCCAAATATTCAATAACTTTGTCATTAATATAGATTCCATCGGCTTGTAATTTCTTTTGGATAATGGCTATACGTGTCTCAAAATCAGGCTGTTGCACATCGGCAGTCAATCCCCATTTGAATCTTGAAAGTAATCTGTCTTGCAATCCTGCCAATTCTCTTGGAGGTCTATCAGACGACATAATTATCTGTTTCCCAGACTGGTGCAAATGATTAAATATATGAAAAAAAGATTCCTGCGTTTTTTCTTTTCCCGCCAAAAATTGGACATCATCAATAATTAAAACATCTACTTGCATATAAAAATTAGTGAATGCTTGCAGTGTATTATTTTTTATGGCATTGATAAATTGATTGCAAAATTTTTCGGACGTTACGTATAAAACAAATTTATTAGTATGAGTATGTTTGATATAATTACCAATAGCTTGAATCAAATGCGTTTTTCCTAATCCTACACTCCCATAAATCATTAATGGGTTAAAAGAAGTTACGCCAGGACGTTGTGCAACCGCCAAACCCGCTGAGCGACCCAAACGATTACAGTCTCCTTCAACAAAATTATCAAACGTATAATGTGGGTTTAGATATGAATCTAAATCTAATGAATCTAAATCTTTTAATTGAAAAGGACTTTCGTAAACCGTTGGCTCTGGTCGTTTTTGTGCTTGAACAGGAACGGTTGGTTTTTGGTTTGGAATGCTATAAGCAATGGGTGGATTCTTTTTGTCGCCTTTATCCACAATTATTGAATATTCTAATTGACCATTTCTCCCCATCGAAAAGTCAATGGCTTTGCGAAGTACATGGATATAGTTTTCCTCTAACCATTCGTAAAAAAATTGGCTTGGTACTTGAATTGAGAGCGTTTGATTTGTTACTTTTAAGGGTACGATTGGTTCAAACCAAGTCTTAAAACTTTGCTCATTAACTTCTTTATGTATAACTTCAAGACACTTTATCCAGATTTGTCTTGCATCTGGTTGGTAGGGAGGATACATGGTATTTTCTAAAATGGCGGTACTGTACAAGTAGGCAGTCTTAAACATCTGGTTATCAATTATTTGGCGACAAATTGGGAAAATTACAGATATTTACTTTCCGAAGGATGACAAAAGTAGCGTTTTTTTGGTCGTTTTTAGACAAAATTTGCCATTTTTTTTAGAATTCAGAAAGTATAAAATCAACTTTTGTGGTACTTCTTTGAATAATACAAAATTAAGGGCGTGTATGTCAATTTTAAAGGATAATCTATCAAAAAAAGTCTATAATCTAAATTTTTCTTACCTTTGAAAAATTAAAAATTTAATTACTCATTTTCATGAAAAATCAACTCTTTTCGGAATTTATTTCACATATCAATAATGATTGGAAACAACAAGTTATTAAAGACTTAAAAGGTAAAGATTTTGATGAAAAATTGACTTGGGTAATTGACGAAAATATCCAAATAAAATCATATTTTGATGATGATGAAGTGGTTCATTTACCCTTGAAATCTATACAACAAACTCAATATCAAAGGTTTGTAAAAACTTGGAGTAATCGGGAAATAATAAGATATAAATCTGAAAAAGAAACTAACCTGCTGATTGTCAGTTTGTTAGGAACTGGGACTGATTCTTTTTTGATTGATTTTAGTGGCTTGTTTGTAAAGGAATTTGAAATTAACAAATTGTTAAGAAATATCAAAATTTCTGATACCCCTTTTTTTTTTAAAGTCGTAAACAATGCATCACAATTAATAAATGCCCTACAAATTATTGCTCCTTATCATTGGAAAGGGGGTATAGATAACGATATATTGGGAAGATACTTTTCGACTGGAATTTATGAAATTAGTCAGTGGGAGACAATGGGTAAGATTCTTAAAATAGTACAAAATTTTCCCTCTTTTAAAACTCAAATAATTAACGGTAATATTTTTCATAATTCAGGGGCAAATGTAGCACAGGAATTAGCTTTTACCCTTGCATCTGCCATTGAAGTTGTGGATAAAATGACCCAACTAAATATAGAGCTACCTGTAATTATCCAAAAAATGGAATTCTCAATTTCTGTTGGTACAAATTACTTTGTAGAAATTGCAAAAATTAGAGCATTAAAGTTTCTTTGGACTAAGATTTTGGTTGATGGATACAGTTTAAATGAAAAAGAAATTCCGCCAATATCTATTCATTGCACAACTTCTTCGTTCTATAATTCATCCATGAGTCCACATACTAATATGCTACGGGCAACCACAGAATCTATGTCTGCAATCATTGGTGGATGTAACTCGCTGAGTGTCAGAGCATATGATGAAACGTTGAAAGAATCTGATGAATTTAGTAGAAGGATTTCCAGAAATATATCAACTATTCTGAAAGAGGAATCTTACTTTGATAAAGTTATTGACCCTTCGGCAGGAAGTTATTTTATTGAAAATTTGACTTTTGAAATTGCAAAAAATGCCTTTCAGTTATTGCAAGAGGTTGAAAATAAAGGGGGAATCGTTGAAGCATTTAAACAAAACTTTATTCAAGATGAGATAAAACGAAATTTTGAAATTAAGAAAAATGAGTTGTTAAATAATGAAAAAATAATGCTTGGAGTTAATAAATTTAAAGAAAATCAGGAAGAGAATTTTGTGGTAACTGAAACCCCAGAATTGAGTTTAGATTTTGATTTATTAAAAGATTTAAGATTATCCACCATTTTTGAAAATAGAAAATGAAACCAAAATTATCAAATATAAATCTTAATCAATCGTCTGAAATTCAAATAGATAACTCAGATGTGAAGCCGTGGAAAAGTGCGGAAGGTATATACGTTAAGTCTTATTTTACAAAGAAAGATTTAGACGATTCAGAACATTTGAAGTTTGCGGCTGGACTACCTCCTTATTTGCGAGGACCTTATTCAACCATGTATTTGCAAAATCCTTGGACAATTCGTCAATATGCAGGTTTTTCAACGGCGGAGGAATCCAATGCTTTTTATCGCAAAAATTTGGCTGGTGGACAAAAAGGACTTTCAGTAGCCTTTGATTTGGCAACGCACCGTGGCTATGATTCCGACCATCCACGGGTGCAAGGCGATGTGGGAAAAGCAGGTGTTGCCATTGATTCTGTGGAGGATATGAAAATACTTTTTGACCAAATTCCTTTGGACGAAATGTCAGTATCAATGACGATGAATGGAGCGGTTTTACCGATTATGGCGTTTTATATTGTGGCTGCGGAAGAACAGGGAGTTTCACCTGAAAAGCTATCTGGAACAATTCAGAATGATATTTTGAAGGAATTTATGGTTCGTAACACCTACATTTATCCGCCCTTGCCTTCGATGAGAATTATTGCGGATATTTTTGAATATTCTGCTAAAAATATGCCTAAATTTAACTCAATTTCTATTTCGGGGTATCATATGCAAGAGGCAGGTGCAACTGCTGATTTAGAGTTGGCATACACATTGGCCGATGGACTTGAATATCTCCGAACAGGTGTAAATGCGGGATTGGATATTGATAAATTTGCACCAAGATTGTCATTTTTTTGGGCAATTGGCATGAATCATTTTATGGAAATTGCAAAGATGCGGGCAGGACGAATGTTGTGGGCGAAAATCGTTAAAAAATTTAACCCAAAAAATGATAAGTCGTTGATGCTCAGGACACACTGCCAAACTTCTGGATGGTCATTGACTGAACAAGACCCTTTTAATAATGTTGCCAGAACTACCATTGAAGCGATGGCTGCCGTTTTGGGACATACTCAAAGTTTGCACACCAATTCATTGGATGAAGCAATGGCTTTACCAACTGATTTTTCCGCTCGAATTGCTCGAAATACGCAATTATATTTACAAAATGAAACCCAAATAACGAAAGCAATTGACCCTTGGGGAGGCTCATATTACGTGGAGTATTTGACAATGGAACTCGCAAAAAAGGCGTGGGCTTTGATTGAAGAAGTGGAAGCATTGGGCGGCATGGCAAAGGCAATTGAAACAGGGTTACCCAAAATGAGAATTGAAGAAGCAGCGGCAAGAAAACAAGCAAGGATTGATTCAGGGAAGGATATAATTGTGGGCGTGAATAAATATAAAATTACCGAAGCTACGGTCTTGGAAGTAAGAGACGTTGATAATCAGGCGGTTAGGACTTCTCAAATCGAAAGGTTAGATAAAATTAAATTAGAAAGAGATACTAATTTAGTAAATTTAATTTTAGAAAAGATAACAAAATCAGCCGAAATAGGAGGGGGGAATTTATTGAGTTTGGCAATAGAAGCCGCCCGTTTACGAGCAACATTAGGAGAAATTTCTATGGCAATGGAAAAAGTTTATGGTCGGCATAAAGCCATAATCCGTTCAATATCAGGGGTATATTCCGCAGAAGTGACAGATGATGAGAATTTTAGAGTTGCCAGAGAAATGGCGGATGAGTTTGCCAAACTGGAAGGTCGTAGACCCAGAATTATGGTTGCCAAAATGGGTCAGGATGGTCACGACCGAGGAGCAAAAGTAATTGCCACCAGTTTTGCTGATTTGGGTTTTGATGTGGACATTACACCCTTATTTCAAACACCCGAAGAAGTGGCGAAACAAGCAGTTGAAAACGATGTTCACGTGGTGGGAGCATCCAGTTTGGCGGCAGGTCACAAAACGCTCGTGCCTCAATTAATTGAAGAACTTAAAAGACAAGGTCGTGAAGATATTATGGTGATTGCAGGAGGCGTAATTCCTGCTCAAGATTATCAGTATTTGTATGATGCAGGAGTTTCGGGCGTTTTTGGACCTGGGACGGTAATTTCGATTGCGGCCCAGAAAATTTTGAAGGATTTGATGGAAAGTGAAGAGAAATAAAAAAGCGGTTAGAATGATTTTTAATATCATTTTAACCGCTTTTTTTTACAATAATATGTGCATTAAAAGTAAATTGCATTTTCATTTTCTAACACTGCATTCATTGATGAAAAATCTATACTTGTTTTTATTCAGCCTCCTCAATTTTAAGGCATTAACCAATGTTCCCGTCGTCCGATTTATTGAAAATAAAGGGCAATGGGATAAAGAAGTAAAGTTTTTGGCTCATATTCCAGGGGGAATTTTGCAAATTCGTCAAGAAGGTTTGCATTATATTTTTGTGGATAATAATGCACTTTACGACATGAAACACAGCAAACAAACCGAAGAAAAAAAACCTTTGAAGGCTCATGGGTTAGATGTTTTTTTCGATGGAGCAAATAAGGATTTTATCATTTCTACGAATAATTCAGTGGTAGAAACTCAAAATTACTTCTATGGAAACGATGCTTCAAAATGGTCAACGGGCGTGAAATCTTACGGTGAAATTTTGTTGAAAAATATTTACGATGGGATAGATTTACGACTTTATGCCACTGAAAATGCCTTAAAGTATGAATTTATCGTTGCTCCAAATGTTTCAACGGAGCAAATAAAAATGCGTTATGAAGGAGCGGATGAAATCTTACTTGAAAATGGCAATCTCAACATCAAAACTTCTCTAACCAATATTATTGAAATGAAGCCGTATTCATTTTCTGAAACGATTATTAACGCTAAATCAAGAGTTGGTTTAGCGGAAGTAAAAAGTAATTTTAAAATTGATAAAAATATTGTAACTTTCTCTTTTCCAGATAATTACGACCACAATAAAACCCTCACGATTGACCCCAAATTGGTTTTCGCCACATACTCAGGTTCAATAACCGATAATTGGGGACATACGGCAACTTACGATTCACAAGGCAATCTTTATGCTGGTGGTTCAGCTTTAAATTCAGTGGCGAGTCCCAGTAAATTTCCCGTAACCACGGGAGCATACCAACTCACCCACGGAGGATATTGGGACGTTGCCATTATGAAATATAGTCCAGATGGCTCTAAATTGCTATATTCCACTTATTTAGGAGGTGTTAATTCAGATATTCCGCACAGTTTAATCGTTAATTCAAAAGGCGAATTATTGATTTTTGGTACAACTTCTTCACCCAATTTTCCCACAACCGTCAACGCCTACGACCAAACTTTTAATGGAGGAAATTATCTTGACCCGTTCACAGGGCAAACTTTCAATCAAGGCAGTGATATTTTTGTGGCAAAACTAAGTTCGGATGGTTCAAAATTATTGTCCTCCACGTTTTTGGGAGGTTCTGGAAACGATGGTTTGAATTTATCAGTTTTAAATTATGGTGATGAATTTAGAGGCGAGATTGTAACTGACGATGCAGATAACGTTTACATTGCTTCGATTACAAATTCCCCTAATTTTCCAGTAATTGGAGGGTCTAACGTGGCGAGAAATGGTATTAGTGATGCCATTGTTTGTAACCTTAACCCTGATTTATCTAAGATTTTGTGGAGTGGAATTGTGGGTGGAAATGGTTACGATGCTGCATTTTCATTAAAAGTAGGAAAATCTGGTAGTATTTATGTGTGCGGAGCTACGACAAGTACCGACTTGCCCTTTTCTCAAACCTTACAACCAAAATATAATGGAGGAAGCGATGCTTTTGTCATAAAATTCACCCGAGATATTTCTAAAAGTTACACGCCTACTTCTTACAATGGTACTTATTTAGGAACTTCTGCCTTGGATTTAGCCCAGTTAATGGACTTAGACCAAGATGAAAATGTGCTTATTTTCGGATTAACTTTTGGGACTTATCCCGTTCAAAATGCCGTTTATTCAAATCCTCGAAGTGGTCAATTTATTCATTCTTTGGATAAAAATTTAACGAAAACGAATTTTTCAACTACCATCGGAACGGGCAAAAATGCCCCTGATATTGTCCCAACCGCCTTTTTAGTCAATGAATGTGGTAATATTTACTTGGCAGGTTGGGGTGGAAAAACAAATGGAGCCGTTACGAATGCCCCGAGAGTTAATACGACTGGAATGCCCATTACAGCGGGAGCATTTAGAACCACAACCGATGGAAATAACTTTTATCTCGCCCTTCTCGAAAAAGATGCCAAATCACTTTTGTACGCTACATTTTTTGGTGGTAATAATGTTTCAGATTTCTCCGCTGGGGACCACGTGGACGGCGGAACTTGTCGTTTTGATAAACAAGGATTTATTTATCACTCAGCCTGTTCTTGTAATCGTTCGGGAGCTCCTTCCAGTTTTCCGACCACTCCGAATGCTTGGTCTCAAACGAATCCTTCTACAAACTGCAATAATTCAGCCTTTAAATTTGATGTGGATAATTTGAAAGTAAGTTTTGATGCCAATGACGGTACAAAAAAATCTGCCAGTAGTTCGTCCGATACTTTGATTGGTTGTTCACCTTTCAAAGTCAATTTCCAAGATACCAGCGATGGTGCAAAAACGATTGGTTGGAATATTGGGGGAGAAAGAAACTCAACCGTTGGAACAGAGGAATTCACATTTACGAAACCAGGAATTTATACGGTAATACTAAAAGGAACGAATTTACTATCCTGTAAAAGAGAAGAATCTGTTAAAAAAATCATTAAAGTGGTTGTAGCGGATTTTAAATTAACCCCTGAAACGGTGAGTGGATGTGAAGGAAAAACCGTTCAATTGTTGGCAGAAGGTGGGAATAAATATGTATGGTCGCCTGCAGCAGGATTAAATGCCACAAATATTCCTAATCCAATTGTAACCATTACAAAATCAACTACTTATAATTGTGAAATTACAAATATTTTTGGCTGTAAAACTACTAAAATAGAAACTATAAAGTTAGAAGAAGCTAATGTGAAGGTAAGTAACGATACCTCAGTTTGTCGAAATAAAACCATTCAATTATTTGCTTCGGGAGGAACAAACTATTCGTGGAAGGGAAATGCCCCGTTGAGTGATTCAATCAATACTCGAATAAATGTAACTATTTCAAAACCAAGCACTTTTACTGTAAATATCTTAGATGAGAAAACAAGTTGTAAGGCTCAACGAACCATAAATGTGGGAATTGATGAATCATTTAAACCCGATTTTACGTTCAAAATATCAGACGAATGTGGACAAGCAAGTATTGTTCAATTACAAAATAATACAAAAAATGCCACTCGTTTCGTTTGGAATGTTGGTCAAGGAGATAGTTTAACCATTCAAAATCCTGCCAAATATGCTTACAAAGATGGTGGAATTTATAATGTTACTTTGAAATCATACAAGGGGGACTGTTTAATGACGGAAACTAAAACAGTAGAAGTTGAACCTCCACTGACTCCCGCAAATGTGATAACGCCCAATGGAGATGGCAAAAATGATACTTTTGTGATTGGTGTAAAATTACAAAGCCTCGAAATTCAGAATCGTTGGGGGCAGTCCATGTTAAAAACTTGGGAATATAAAAATGATTGGGGAAAGGACATTATACCTGGAACGTATTATTATCTATTAAAAACAATCGCTGGGGCAGAATGTAAGGGTTGGATTGAGGTAATTAATTGAAAATTTATTAAGTTTGTTTAATTATAAATACAACAAACTGATTATGAGAAAATTAGCCCTTGGATTGATGTTCATTGGAGCATCATACATCACCAAAGCTCAGAGCAACCACGGTGAAATAATTACGGAATCGGGAGCAATTCCTGCCACAGAATTGGCAACAAAATTAGAATCTAAAGAAGAAATGCCGGCCAAAGTTACGGGCGTTGTTGAATCTGTTTGTAAAGCTGCGGGCTGTTGGATGAAAGTAAAAACTTCTGACGGTCAAACAATGAGAGTAACTTTTAAAGATTACGGTTTTTTCGTTCCGAAAGATATTACTGGTAAAACCGTTGTTTTTGAAGGCATTGCGAAAGTCAAAACAACTTCTGTTGCTATGCTGAAGCATTATGCGGAAGATGGTGGAAAAAGTAAAGACGAAATTGCAAAGATTACGGCTCCCGAAAAAGCCATCGGTTTTGTGGCTACCGGGGTTATTGTAAAGTAAAGGAGACAGGGAGACAGGAAAAAAGCAGTAAGTCAGTTTATTCTGCTTCCGTTTTTTCTGTCTCCTTTTCTCTTTTATTCCCTTCCTCCCTTTGCTAAAATCGAAGGGTAAAATTCTGTTTTGGTTGGTTTTTTCTAAAAAATAATATGCCGATATAAAACAAATCTATTGAAATCATAACCCGTGGATGATTTTTAATAACCTGCCAAGCCTCGTGCATTTCTTCTGACCAATGAACATCGTCGAAGATAAAAATAGTTTCTTCCGTTGCTTTTTCTAAGCATAATTCAAAATATTTTATTGTGGGTTCAAAACGATGATTGGCATCGAAAAATGCGAAGTCTAATTGTCCAATTTTTGATAATTCAATCGGTAAAGTTTCATCAATGTTCCCAATAATTATTGCAATATTTTTACAATTCAGTTCATCAAAATTTTGCTGGGCAATCGTTGCCGTTGCAGGACATCCTTCAAAAGTGAAAATTTGAGATGATTCATAAGCCTTTGATTCGTAGATGGTTGTGATGCCTAAGGACGTTCCAAAATCGAATATTGTGGAAGGTTTAAAATGCTGGATTAATCGAAAAAGGAGTTTGCCAAATTTGGGATTCTTCTCGGCACTTTTTGCAATTTGACGAATTTCTCTTTGATTGGTTTTATAAATTCTCGAACCCGCCCCAAAGTCAGTAATGTTAATAATTGAACAATTTTTGAACAGTTTTTTACGTAAATTTTCAATTTGTTCAAAGACTGGAAACTGTATTTTTGTTTGAATAATTTTCGTGTAAAGTTCAAAAACAAAAGGAGAATGAAGGGAATGTTC
>JAYVRF010000187.1:0-47679 GCA_043756925.1 Arcicella sp.
TGGTTTCCCGTTGTTGAATCGCCTCAATCAGCCAATTGGCGGCACTCATTTTTGTGTTAATGTACTGATTTACCGCTTTATTTTTTGTAGTATTAATATTCTCAGCAAAGTCTTTATTAATTTTTAATGACGGAGTTCTTCCATTATTTAAGGCAATATCAATTGACATATCACCCGAAAGATTGGTTTCATATGAAATAATATAATCAGGAATAATGTTGTCTTTTACTGCAATTGACGACGTTCCACCGTCCATAATTGGCTTTGCATTCAAAGCCGTAATCTGGATAATAGCATTTTTAAGTTCGTCAGACGTGATATTACGCATACGCATAATCTTTTCGTAATTTCTAACTGCCAATTCTTCAATGTTATATGCCACAATTTCAATGGCAAGTTCAACATCAATACCGTGTTCTTTTTTGCGTTGTAACTGCATCATCAAACACTCTTGCAAATCTGCCGCCCCAATGCCAGGCGGATCCATCATTCGCAACACTTTCAGCAAATGCTCAACTTCTTCAATATCAACAAAAACATTATTCGTAAACGAAACGTCATCAGCAATAACATCGGCAGTTGTGGTCAAAAAACCATTATCACTCAAAGAATCAATGATATAATCCATCAGCATATTCTGGCGGTCGTTCAAAGGCATAAAATGAACTTGTGCCTTTAAATCTGTTCTCCAGTCGCTTTCTTGAATAATTGGAACGGTGTATAAATCATCATCGCTACTGTGATTGTTGATATTGGTTTTATAATCTGGTGTATCATCATTTCCATATTCATCCCAATCTGAATAATCATTTTCAGGTTTTGTAATCGCTGAATAATCATCACTAATAACGTCAGAGATTTCTTCGAAATCATTGTCAGTTGCTTCATCTTTTATTACGATTCCTTCTTCCAATAATGGATTTTCTTCTAATTCATTCTTAATTCTTTCTTCCAATTCTACAGTTGAAAGTTGCAAAAAATTAAGCATCTGAATTTGCAGAGGCGTAATTTTAAAAGTTTGTCTTTGGCTCTGTGATAGATTCATCATGATTGGAATGGTTTTAGCGTGTGAATTTACCTAAACAATTAGCGAGCCTATCAAATTGATAAAGGTATTGTTTATAAAATAAAATCTTTTATTTTATGTAAGTATTTATTAATCAAATACTTAGAATTTTAATAAATTATTTAAGAATTAAATATTCATAAGAATCTAATTTTAAAATATTAACGAATATAGCAAAAAGTTCTACGAAGTGAGTAATTATTTACCCACTTCGTAGAACTTTTTTTATTAAATTAAACTTTGTGCAGTTTAACCTTACGCCTGTAATTGCTTCATCTCCCCATGTCTCTCTTCGATGGTATATTTCGGTTTTTCCTCTGTTATGTCTTTCACCCACATCAACGCTTTTTCTGCTAATGATACTTTTGGTTTTTTAGGTAATTTAGGTTCATTTGAAGTTTTCTCCTTGACCCAATTAATGGTGTTTTCTAAAATTTCGGTGTCATGTTTTGCTACATAATTAGCCACTACATTATTTGCAACGAAAGGCACTACCAAACGAGTAAGCCAAGAAGCACGGTATAAAATAGTATTTTTCAATAACGCATTAACGCCAAAACGCAAACCCATACCCACTAAACTTTTACGATTTCCATTATTGACCAACAGATTTTTGGCATATCCCACCACTTGACGGGCAGGTTGCAACTCTTCCTTCAAGATATTGAAATTGTTTTTTAATTTAATACCAGAAACAGCAACTTGATTTTTCAAACGAGCCCTTTCTGCTGTTAAATCTTCGATTGTTTCTATTTTAGTCTTCATAATAAAATTTCTTGATGAATGAATTAATGATTGGCAATTTGATGTATTTGTCCTTAATGGCATATATCAAAATACCAACAGCTATGTAAAATAATCCTACGTAGAAAAAACCAGAAGAGGGGCTATCCAATTTTTCACCAATTAGTAAGGCAACGCCAACGCTTAGAAAAATCAAAATGATTATTCCTAAAACGCCCACTACCAATGTAGTAGCAATCGTAGAAATAGCATCAGCGACTTTCGAGGACGCATTGAGTACTCCCAAATTCCAGCGGGCTTCTAAATATTCAGTAGTATCATCAAAAATACCTTCGGCTTTATCTTTTATTTGGTTAATAGCTTCCATGCGTTATATGGTTTGAGAAAATTATATCTTTTAATTTTTTGTATATAACTGATTTTAAAACTACAAGTGTCCATAGGTTAAAATATGCTACGAAAATGTCTGAATTTGGATTCGTCAGATTAATGGATTAATGGATTTTTTCTCCGAATTTTAATCCATTAATCTGACTGGGTCCCACAGACAAAACGTCCAGATAAGACTGCATTATCAATTATACTGCACACTTAGTTGTTACATAGTTGCACCCATAGATGAATCAATTTTTCTGTTCGCTGTATCGGCTACATCTTCATACTCATCTTTTGCTTTGTTTTTCCACGATTTTGCTTTGTTTTGAGCATCACTCGCCATTTGTTGAGCATTGTCTTTACCTTTACGGATGGCGGCTAATAATTCATCCGCCCAAGTGTTTGCATTTTGCTTCACTTTTTTTCTCATATCTTCTCCTTTTTCAGGAGCAAACAAAAATCCGATTGCCGCACCCGCTGCTGCTGCAAGGGCAATACCAACTACTACATTTGACTTATTAGACATAATTGTAAATGTTTACGTGAAAATTAAATTAATTACTGATTTAAAAAGTAAAACAACCATACCGCCTACGATAACACACAATTTTTATTATTTTCGGGGTAGATTATACACAACTTGTGGATTTATGAAGGCAAGATTTTGGTTGAAATGGCTGAATTATGATGGAATAGATTTTTAATTTTGAGAATGCAATAAACAACGAATCACATTAATTTGGGTGTTTTTGGATATAATTACTGTCCTTAAAAATTCATTCTTATGGAAATGATAACGCTTAAACAGCTAATTACTATGCAAAGTATAGCACTAATTATAGACGATGAGAGAGACACGTGCCTTCTTTTGAAACATTTTTTAAAAAGAAAAGGAATATCATCCTACTATTCTCATACCCTTCAAGATGGTATTGGAAGAGTGTCGGAATTGAAACCAAACTGGTTGTTTTTAGATAATAATCTGCCAGACGGTTTTGGGATAGATAGAGTGGAAGAAATAAAATTGTTGTCCCCAGATTCTAAAATAATCATGATTAGTGCGATGGGAAACCTATTAGAAATGGCAAACAGCGTAGGCGTAGATACTTTTATAGAAAAACCACTTGATTCGTTAAAATTAGAAAATTCATTAACGATGTGAAAAAAATCAATAAAAAACCTCTCAAATTAATGCTGAGAGGTTTTTTTGTGGGGTATGCGTGATGTAAAATGGAACACGGATTTAACGGATCGGACACGGAATCTAATTATATTTCTATACAATCTTTAAATCCGTGTCTAATCCCTAAAATCCGTATTCCATCAGGATCAGTCTATCAAACCACCACAACTTTCACCACCAAAACCAACTCCTCAAATTCAACTTCCTGTCCATCAGTCAATTCCGAAACAATTTCCAAAGAAACCGCTTGTACTTCTTGGCTGATAAAATCGGTAAAAGCTTTTACGCCTTCCGTCACTTCTGTGTCTGAATCTACTAATTTGATACTGATTTTGTCGGTAACATCAAAGCCTGAATCTTTCCGCAAATTCTGAATACGATTCACAAAATCACGGGCAATTCCTTCTTGTTTCAAGGCTGGAGTAATAGTAATATCCAAAGCCACCGTAATTTCGCTGTCCTTAGCTGATAAATAACCAGGCAAATCTTCGGTTAAAATCTCAACTTCGTTTTTAGTGATGAGGTATGAGGTCATAGGTATGAGGTATGAATCTGTTTGCTCTAATTGGGCAATTTCTTCCGTACTCATTGCTAAAATTCCATCCGCAACGGCTTTGATCTCTTTGCCAAATTTTGGACCTAATGCTTTGAAATTTGGTTTCACTTTTTTCGATAAAACCCCCGAGGCATCATCCAAATATTCAATGGCTTTGATATTTACTTCGGTTTTAATCAAATCTTCAACCGAACTGATTTGGTGACGAGTTTTTTCACTCAAAACGGGAATCAAAACTTTACTCAAAGGCTGACGAACTTTAATTCTGTTGGTCTTGCGGATGGAATGTACCAACGAACAAATCCGTTGAGCCAACTCCATCGAAGTTTCCAAATCAACATTAATCCACGCTTCATTTACGGTTGAAAAGTTAGTAAGATGCACGGATTGAGCTTTTTCTAAGGTATAATCGGTCATATTTTTATACAACCAATCTCCATAAAAAGGAGCAATTGGCGACATTAATTGAGCCACGGTTTTCAAACAAAAAGCCAACGTTTCATAAGCCGATTCTTTATCATTAGTTAAATCTCCTTGCCAGAAACGTCTTCTGCCTAAACGAACGTACCAGTTAGAAAGATGGTCACAAACAAAATCTTGAATGGCACGCCCCGCCTTCGTTGGTTCGTAGGTTTCGTAAGATTCATCCACCTCTTTTATCAAGGTTTGTAGTTTCGATAAAATCCATTTATCCAATTCCGTGGCCATGCCCAAATCAATGTTTCCCGTTGGTTTATAACCATCTAAATTGGCATAGAGGGCAAAGAAATTGTACGTATTTGTGAGCGTTCCGAAGAATTTATTGCGTGCTTCGGTAATACCCGCCAAGTCAAATTTGAGGTTGTCCCAAGGCTGAGCATTCGTAATCATGTACCAGCGAGTTGGGTCGGATCCGTATTTTTTTAAGGTATCGAATGGGTCAGCGGCATTGCCCAAACGTTTAGACATTTTGTTGCCATTTTTATCCAAAACTAAACCCGTTGAAACCACATTTTTGAAAGCCACCGATTCTTCCACCATCACAGAAATAGCATGAAGTGTAAAGAACCATCCACGAGTTTGATCAACGCCTTCTGAAATGAAATCCGCAGGGTATGATTGCTTAAAAATTTCCTGATTTTCAAAAGGATAATGCCATTGAGCAAACGGCATTGCTCCCGAATCAAACCAAACATCAATCAAATCAGTTTCACGAATCATTAACTGTCCAGAGGTAGAAACCATAAAGACCTCATCCACGAATGGACGATGTAAATCATGCGTTTTATCTTCGTATTGTTGAATAAATTTTTCATTAAATTCTCTTTGTTCCTGGCTCAAAACATCATCCTTCAAAGCGTGTTTTACGGCTTGAATCAACTCCTCGACCGAACCGATACAAATTTCTTCGTCACCGTTTTCAGTACGCCAAATTGGCAAAGGTGTTCCCCAATATCTTGAACGTGAAAGATTCCAATCTACTAAGTTTTCCAACCAATTTCCAAAACGCCCCGTTCCCGTAGATTCTGGTTTCCAGTTGATGGTATTATTCAAGGCAATCAACTTGTCCTTCACGGCAGTGGTGCGAATAAACCAAGCATCTAATGGATAGTATAAAATTGGCTTGTCCGTCCGCCAGCAATGCGGATAAGGGTGGTCGAATTTCTGAACATTGAAGGCTTTATTTTCCGTTTTCAACTGAATCGCAATTCGCTCATCTACTGATAGATATTTGTCTCTGTTTTGTAAAATTCTTTGCTCTTCTTTCTCTGCATCCGATAAATACGCTTCCTTTACTGGTTCGTTGGCATAATCCGTAATTTCAGCCACGAAACGCCCCTGACGGTTTACAATTGGTACATCTTTTCCATTTTCATCTTTCACAAAAATAGAAGGAATACCATTTTGAGCTGCTACACGAAAATCGTCTGCCCCAAAAGTTGGCGAAGTATGCACCACGCCCGTACCGTCCTCTGTGGTTACAAAATCACCAATAATTACTCTAAAAGCTGCCGTTTCAGGTTGTACGTAGGGCATGAGTTGTTCGTATTCAATGCCTTCTAAAAAATTACCTTTGAATTCAGAAATTATCGTCCACGGAATGATTTTATCGCCATCATTATACGTGGTAAAATTACCATCTTTTCCTTTTTCGTTGAAATATTTTCCGACTAAAACGCTCGCCAAAACTACATTCACAGGCTCGAAAGTGTATGGATTTCGGGTTTTTACTAAGACATAATCAATGTTTTTGCCGACCGTCAAAGCGGTGTTAGCGGGGAGTGTCCACGGTGTGGTTGTCCAGGCCAAAATATAAATATTATCGCTATTGGCAGTATCAAACAAAAAGCCCGATTTACCCGTTAATTTTACTTTAAACTGAGCCGTTAAGGACGTATCTTTCACTTCACGATAACAACCTGGTTGGTTAATTTCGTGGGAAGAAAGTCCAGTTCCCGCAGCAGGAGAATAGGGTTGAATGGTGTAGCCTTTGTAGAGTAGCCCTTTTTTGTATAATTTCTGTAAAAGATGCCAAACTGACTCAATATAATTATTTTCGTAAGTAATGTAAGGATGTTCCAAATCTACCCAATAACCCATTTTTTCCGTCAAATCATTCCATACATCCGTGAATTTCATGACAGTTTCACGGCATTTTTGGTTATATTCTTCCACGGTTATTTTCTTACCGATATCCTCTTTGGTAATTCCCAATTCTTTCTCCACCTGCAATTCTACGGGTAGCCCGTGCGTGTCCCAACCGCCTTTGCGTTTCACTTGCTTACCTTTCAGGGTTTGGTAGCGACAGAAAATATCCTTTATGGCTCGTGCCATCACGTGGTGAATCCCAGGCGTTCCATTAGCTGAAGGCGGACCTTCGTAGAAAGTAAAAATTGGATTTCCCTCACGGGTATCAATAGATTTTTGGAAGATGTTTTCATCTTGCCAAAATTTCAGAATTTCGTCAGCAACTTGTGCGTAATCAAGGTTTTTATATTCTTTAAAATTCACGATATTTCAATTAACGATTAACAACAATCAATGACTAATCTCTCTTTTCGTAAAATGGGAAAAGAAAATGTTTGCAAAATTACAATAAATGAGTGACGATACACAAGCCTAAAAGGCTTTAATATGAATAACCGTATGTGAAATTTACGACACAGGCTTTATTTTTGTAAAAGATTGAGGAATTGATACTTTATGTGATTGAACAAGATAAAAAAAATAAAAAACTCGAAAATTAAGTTTATAATTTTCGTCGGAAGAAATGGATTTGATTTACAACAAAAAAGCAACCTTTATTCGTTATGAAGGCTGCTTTTCATTCTGATTTAATAAAACGATTGATTTTTAATTTATGTACCTATTTTTACGAAAGGTTTTCGCTAAACGAAACCTTTCGTTTGAAACTTTAAAAAATACTAATTCTCAATAATCACCTTCTTTCGAGTAAATAGCTGAATTGTGGAAGCCATTAATATGGCACTAATCATCATCAAAATGCCGAACGCAGCACTGTAAACGATGTATTTATAATAAATAAGGTCGTTGTTTCGAGCAATTATAATTCCAATTAAAGCCCAAATAATTGCCAATCCTACGAAGCTATTTCTTACATTTAAGGTTGCAATAAAGCCAATAGCACTTCCCGCTAAGACCATAATACACGTCCATGATTGTCCAGATATTCCCGTTGGCATGATTCCATAACCCACTAAAACTGCCGTAACATTTAAAATCGTGGCGATACAAATCCAGCCAAAATATAACCCAAAAGCAGCCTTTACGATAAATTTAACTCCTCCACTAATATAGGGTTGTACGGGTCTGAGATTTTTGTTTATTTGAATCAAAGTCACTAAAATTCCAAGCATAAACACGATTGAAAGGGGCAATATTTCGTAATGCCAAGCCACAATCCAAAGGGCATTAAAGGTTGCATTTAGGACAAATAGATAACCAATTGCATCCAAAATCATCGCTAAATGCGGTTCTGGTTTTTTACTAAAAAGGGAACGTACTTGATAGATGCAAAAAATCAATAATGCAAAGTAAATAACACTCCAAATTGAAAATGCAATACCCGCAGGAACGATCAGGTTTGGATATTTATCGGATAATTCTCCCGTTGTTTTTCCATTGAGGGGAAGTATGACCGCCAAGGCATTCATGGCGACCATAACAACAAAGAATAAGAAATTAAGCACTTGCAAAGTTTTAATTTTTGAGGTACTTATAACGACCGTTTCGTGATTTGTGACTGTTTCCATGAGTAATACGTTGTTTGTGTTTGTTTCCACAATATAAACATTAATGCCATCAAAGCACCAATGCAATGTCTAAATTTATGGGGTTCATTTTCTACACTTCTACAAAAAAAGACCACAATTCCACAAGTTTTTCATTCAAAAATGCCATTGATTTGATTGGTACGGCATTTTTACGGATGTACAATTGCAGAAACGTACCTAAGATTTTAACACGTAAAAATCGCAAAAAAACTATGAGAAATATCTTATACATTGTCGCAGTTATTTTAATTATTGGATGGTTGTTGGGCGTATTTGCGTATAGTGTAGGTGGTATTATTCATATTCTTTTAGTGCTTGCAGTGGTATCAATCTTGTTGTCATTAATTCGTAGAGGGGTATAATTTATTATAATTAAAATACTTAAAATTTAACAATATGGAATCTTTCTTTTTTTTGATATTATCAATTTCAATTGTTGGAATAGTCATACTTCTTGGACTTTCACAATTCAAAATTGAGAATAACGTTTCGAGTCACTTTAATGAAGGAAGTCAAAATTTCAATTCATTTATGACAAAAATCAAAGGGAATTCATCAAAGATAAGACGTTGAATTAGAGTGTTATTCTCTAAATCTACAAAAACATCAACGCAGGCACAAATTTTTAATGGTGGTATCTAAAGGTATTATTATCACACAAAATATAAACTTACTTAAACTATGAAAAAGTTATTATTAACGGCAATTATTGCCGTGTCTTGTTTGACGACGTTTGCTCAGGACAAATTGTTTACGCTTGGATTAAGAGCTGGGGTAAATCTATCACAAGTGGCTGGAGACAATCTATCATTAGCGTCAGGTGGGAAGAATTTCACTTTTAAGAATAATAGTACTCGTGCTTACGGTTTTGTTGGGGGTATTTTTATGAGATTTGGAAAGAAAATCTTTATTCAACCAGAGATTTTGCTATCGCAGAAAGGTGGAAAATTCGATGTATTTGAAGATGGAAAATCTAATGGAAAATCAATAGATTTAAAATTGACAAACATTGATTTACCAGTATTAGTAGGGGTAAAATTAGGAAACGTTTTAAGAATAAATGCAGGACCAGTTGCCACTTTTAGGTTATCAGATAGTGGGAATTTAGGCGACAGTATCAAGGAGTACCAAGGACAGAGTGCTAATGAAACTTTCAAGGACGTAATTTTAGGCTATCAGGCGGGTGTGGGTTTTGATATTGGCAAATTAAATATTGATTTTAGATACGAAGGCAACGTGAATGATGTGATAGATGTGAAATTTAAAGACTCAAGCACAGCCTCAAAATTCGCAGCGAAAGGTAATTCATTGCAAGCAACGCTCGGTTTTAACTTTTAATTTTAATATCCACAAAATAAAATAATTCAAAAATGAAAAAGAAAGTATTAGTAATTGTAAGTGTAATGGCATTAGGCACATTCTCAATGACTTCGTGTTCACGTAATGAGAAAAAAGAGATTGCTGAATCAACGCAGGACGCTCAGGATAAAGTTGAGAAAAGTGCTGATAATGTGGCATCTGATGTGAAAGAAGGTATGAATGAAGCATCGGCAGACATTAAACAAGAGCGTATGGAAATGTCGGCGAAGATTGAAGAAAAGCGTCGTGACATTAAAGACGACATGGATAAAATGGATGCAAAAATGGAAAGAGCAACTGCCAACGAAAAAGCTCGATGGAAAGTTCGTAAAGCCAAAATGCAATCAAAAGTGGATGATTTAGATGATTCAATTGACGAAATAAAGTCGGATACAAAACGTAATTGGAAAGAATTTAAGTCAGATTTGAACAGAAAAATTGATAACATCCAAGAAGATATAAAGTAATAGTTTTCTGAATATATATATCATCAACAATATTATGTAGATTTTTAATAGTGGTTAGATTGTGAGAATAGGGAGCATAGTAATGCTCCCATATTTTAAAAATCTACGAGATACAAATTTTAATAGTGGTTAGGTAGTATGGTTTAAGGGGGAAATATTTTCCCCTCTTTATCCTCCTTTGGCACTGAAACAACATTGAATTAGTAATCGTTAAGTGGTTTGAGAAAGGGTATGGGGAACTATATCCTACGTTTTTTCAAAATCTTGATTACTAATAAAGACACTAATTAAGCAGTTAGGATTTTACTTAAAGGGATGGTTTGTTGAACTATTCCTTTTTTTTGTGGGGTATTCTACGGAAGCCTTTGCTTCGAGCGACGGCTTCCGTAGAATACGCATCTATTATTGGTTGCGATAAATTTATCATTTCTTAGTCTCAAAATACTACAATTTTCCTCATTTTGTAGAAATATTTACTCAAAAATACTGCATGAATATTCTATCTGAACTGGTATAAAAGTTTTAATAAAGTAAGTATAAACAAAAACTGAAAAACATGGAAATTGACCCAAATCGTGACGTAGATGATGAGATGAAATCTGAGATAGAAAATCAGAAAAAGACAAAACCAACGAATATGTTTTTCTGGTTTATGTTAATTCTGGGTGTATTAATGATAATTGCCATGATTGGTGCTTTCTGGTCGTCGAATAGTGCACAAGAAAGGAACAACATGGGTATTGTGGCACCGCAGGATACAGCAATAGTTAACAAATCAGATACTTTAAAACAATAATTAACGAATAAAAATGGAAAATACGAAAGACCAACTCGAAAATGAAGTAGCACAACGTCACATGAATACAATGGATGAAAAAGCCGATTTGATGGGTGCGGAAGCCAAAGAGACAATTTCTGAGGCAAAATTAGGAGCCGTTAATTTAGCGGATAGAGCATCCGACAAAGCAGAAGATTTAAAAGACGATGCTTCAAGCACATGGGAAGATGTTAAAGATAAAGCAGAAGACATGTATGAGGATGCCAAAGATAAAGTCGAGGATATTGGTGAAAAGATTGGTGACAAATACGATGAATTGAAAGCAAAAGCGAAAGCGGCTTTGAGTTAAATAGTCTTTAAAAATAGTTTGCATTTGGTAGTAATTAAATTTTATAACTAATTGATTATGAATTTACTATAAAATTTAATTACTGAATACTGCTAATAAAAATTACTCAAAAGAGTTAAATCAATATACTTTATTAACCTTTAAAATAATGTTTTTTATCTAAACGACAAGCCTTAATTTATTATTATGACAACACAATATGACGTTCTTTTAGCCGCTCTTAACGAGTTAATTGAGGTTAATCACAGCAGAATTGATGGCTACAGAAAAGCCGCTGATGACATAGATGGTGGAGATTTGAAAGGGATTTTTCAAGGAATGGTGAACGAAAGCGAAAACTTTGCGGATGATTTATCAGAACACGTAGAGAAATTTGGCGGTGAACCTTCAGATGGATCCACATTCTCTGGAAAGATTCACCAGGTATGGTTAGATTTTAAAGCCGCAGTTTCTTCAAACAACCGTGAAACAATCTTGAGTTCATGTGAGTTTGGTGACGAAACAGCTATTAAGGCTTACGATACAGCTTTGGCGTTGGATAAAGTACAAGCATCTCCAGACTTTATGAGCCTTTTGCATTCTCAACGTTCATCAATCTCTGAATCTTTAAAAGTTATTCAGTCTTTGAGAAGTTCAGAACATCATGCAAAAGCAGAACAAGAAGTTTTGGATAATCAATAAGAATTTTATTTTACAGTATCTTGTTTTTACTAAAAAATGCCAAAACGATAGTCTTGGCATTTTTCTTGTGTATAAAGTAGAATTTTTACCCAATATGTAGAATTATTACCCCTCCAAATATGTATGATATGAACTTTAAGTACTTAATAATCAAATATTTAGAAAAATTGTATGCCAATTTTATGAATGGAATGATATTTTAACCACTTTGTATAAATCAAATAACTCAAACAATGAAAAAGGTATCTATAAATTTTAAAAAGCACACACTTTTCGTTTTGACCTCGGCAATTCTTGCTTTTGGGTCATCGTCTTGTAATTCATTTAAGAAATTAAATAGAGAACAACGTGGAGCAATCATTGGTATTGGAGCAGGTGGAGCATTAGGGGCAGTCATTGGTAGCAAGTCAAAAAATCCTGCGGTTTATGCCATCATTGGTTCAGCCGTTGGTGGTGTTGCAGGAACATTTATTGGAAAATATATGGATAAACAAGCCGAAAAATTAAAGAAAGATTTGGACGTTTTGGCGGATGTTGAACGTGTGGGAGAAGGCATAAAAATCACGATGAAATCAGGTGTACTTTTTGACTTTAATTCATTCAAAATTAATTCAAAAGTGAACGAAAATTTAGTGAAGTTTTCGGAAACCTTGAAACAATATCCAGATACAGAAATTTTAGTAGCAGGACACACTGATAATATTGGAACGGGTGAATACAACATGAAATTATCCCAACAAAGAGCGGATGCAGTGGCGGCGGTTTTGAAAGCAAATTCAGTGTCAAGAAGCCGTTTAACTATTTTGGGTTACGGTGAAAAAGATCCAGTGGCTGAAAATGTGTCAGATTCAGGGCGTGAACAAAACCGTAGAGTTGAATTTGCCATTGTGGCAAATGATAAATTAAAGAAACAAGCAGCTAAAAATGAGGTTGCTCAAAAGTAAATTCTTATTTCTTTCTTATAAAATAATGGCTCGGAAGTTCTCTTTCGGGTCATTTGTGTTTTTAAGTATGTAAAGAAAACAAACCGAGTATATTATTCCCCAATTAATGAGAAACAGATTTTTCAACAACGTGGAACGGTTTATTTATTTGTTTGTTACGTACAACTAAATATAAATAAAAAAAGTAATGAAAACAATGATTAACAGAATTCAGCTTTCGATATTGGCAATATCCTTAGCTTCTACAATGACGATGGCACAAATTCCCAGAGATACTGTGATAGTAGATATTACAAAATCGCAAAGAGTGGCAATAAAAATTGACTCCACCAAAATAAGAGTTATAACAAAAATAGATACTACAAAAAGTAGAATAGCTATACAATTTGATTCTACAAAAGCGAAAGTTACTGTGAAAATTGACACTGTTAAAAAGGATGTGAAAGTAGCGGTTGAAAAGGCAGTTGATAAAGTAACGCCAAGCAAACCAACAGAAGTGGCAACAATAAATACACCAAATGGGGGTGTAACCCTCACGGCAGACCCAACATCTGAGGCTGTTTTTCATAAAGGGTCACTTGTGATTGGGGCGGGAATCGTCTATCAGAAAGACTTATTGCCACTTATGCTCATGGGAGAATATGGAATAGGAAGAAATATTGGTGTGGAACTCAGAGGTTGGTATGGAAGTAAAACTATTGACGGCGTGAATGTCAAAGATGGGTTATTTGGAGTAGGTTTAAATTACCATTTCACGGGCGATATTAAAAGATCATCAAGCAAATTTGATGCTTATGTTGGAGGGCTTTATGGTAAAATCTTAGATGAAACAGGTTCTGCATTTTATGCACAAGCAGGAGCAAGATACTTTTTTATTGGGAGACTCGGAGCATTTGGTAATTTTAATATTGGTTTAATTGGAAGTCGAGGAACAAATTTATCAGTTGGCTTAGCTTACAGTTTGTTTTAAGTAAAAGGTTCTACCATGATTTATACGGAAGGACAGGTTAGAGACTTGTCCTTCCGTATAAACTATAGTAGAACCAGTAAAAATTATAAAAGATAGTAAAGATTTATTAATTAAATTTTTACTATCTTCAATTACTCTGTGACTTTACGTAAATGCATAATCTATAATCATTGATGGAAAAAAATAAAAAGTATAATTTGAAAAAAGTCATGATACTCTCATTGATTGGGATTATTGGGCTTTTGTTGGTTGTATCAACTATTGGTTTTTGGAGTATAAAACCAATGCTCTCAAAACGCATTAAAACTGCTGTTTTAGAATCAACTGATAATTTGTATCATCTTGATTTTAAGGATATTGACTATAATATTATTTCTGGGAACGCTCGAGTTTTAGGTGTGAATTGGCGGGCAGATTCAACGATTTTTGATAGTTTGAGAATTGCCAAAAAACTGCCTGATAATGTTTATCAAGGAAAAGTAAATGAAATAAAGTTATCTGGTTTGCATCCTTGGAAAATATTTTTTTCCAATAAACTTGAATTGGGGACAATCTCAATTACCGACCCAAACGTGGAATTAATCCATCAAAAGCAATCCTATAATTCGCTTAAAACCGCAAAATCTCCTTATCAAATCATCTCAAAATTTGTTAAGTCATTTTCTGTAAATAAAATAGTTTTTCAGAACATTAACTTCGCTTACATAAATCAAGCAAAACCAAATCAATCCCACGTTAGTAAAATCGAAAATCTTGATTTGGAAGTGTCTGACCTATTAATTGATTCAACTTCCGATAAAGACAAGCAACGATTTTACTATACAAAAGAATGCGTTTTTAGTTTGAAAAAAGTGCAAATTCCTTCGCAGGATTCACTCAATACTATCAAGATTAACGAATTATTATTTTCTACCAAAACCCGTTCTCTTTCTATAAAAAACTTGGTCGTTCAACCCCGTTTTAAGGCGATGGAATATAGCGTTAGAACGAATGGCGACGACCGAATTGGAATAATTTTTAACGATATAAAATTGCAAGAAATCAATATTGAAAAGCTATTTAAAGATAAAAAAATATATGCTGAAATCTTGGATATTAATAAAGGAAATGTGACCGTTTTTTCTGATACCAGAGCGTTCAATGTGCCTCCAGAGGCTCCGTATCGTCCCTTTCCGCATGAGGCGTTTAGAGATTGGAATTTAAAGTTTATGATTAATAATGTTAGAATGAAGAATTTTAATATTACGTATTCTGAATATAATTCTGAAACTAAATCAGTTGGGAATGTCCTTTTTAAGAAAGTGACAGGCAACATAAAAAACTTTACAAACGATACGCTTACGTTAAAAAATAATCCAAATTGTCAAGTAGTTTTCAATGGATATTTGATGAACAAAGCGGCAATAACCTTAAAGTTCGACTTTGATATGATGGCTCCTAAAAGCGATTTTCTGTTTATGGGAAATGTGAAAAAAATGGAGATTCCTCACCTTAATCAAGTAACATCATCCTTGGGATTTGCCAGAGCCGAAAAAGGAACTTTGAATGAATTTACTTGTAATTTGAAAGGAGATAAATACGGTCTGAAAGGATCTGCAACGATGTTATACCAAGATTTGAATATCACAATTCTGAAAAAAGGAGATGAACCTAAGTTGAAAAAACGAAAATTATTATCTTTTTTCGCCAATGAATTTGTGATAAAAGATAGCAATCCAATTGGCAAACAACCCGTGAGAGTGTCAGCAATTCAATATCAGAGAATTCCAACAAAACCGTTCTTCTTTACCCTTTGGAAGGGAATTTTATCGGGAATAACGAAATCGGTAATGGGATGAAAACTCAGAACATAGCTATTTTATTGCGTATTAATGGCTTGAATCGTGCTTGAACGACCAGAAATTAGATATTCATTGTGGTAAGTTTCAGTTTAAAAATATTTGTGTAGGAATTACTGCAAAAATGTGCCTACTTAATTTCGACTTAAAATTTATGAATTAAGACTACACCAATTACCAAAAACAAGGCTCCGATGATTCTGCCCAGAGAAATTTCACGGACGGGAGCATCCAAAATTCCGTAGTGATCAAACATAATTGAGACTGCCATTTGTCCCGCCACTATCAATCCGAAGGTCAGAGCAACGCCCAAACGTGGCATTAAAACAATGACCATACTCACATAAAAAGCTCCCAAAAGCCCCGCAAACCAAACATACCACGGAGCATTTCGACATTGACTCATCAAATTTAAAGGAATTCGGGTAATGGCGGCATAAATCATTAAGCCAATTAAACCCGTAAGAAATGAGAAAAAAGCGGCTAAAACGGGGTGACCCACAAATTTAGCCATTTTGGTATTAAGCCCCGCCTGCGTTGGAAAAACTGCCCCGCAAAGGAAGGCTAAGAAAATTAGGAAATATTGCATTTAGGAGAATTGATGAATGAATTTACGTTTACCCAAAAGTAAAATTTATTCATGGAAATCCGTGTAGAATTACTTAAAAAGATAACTTTTGGCTGGATATAAATTTCATAAATCGCCAAGAGTTGGTTTTAAAATAGGGTTTTGACTGGATATAAAATTTGTAAGTCGTCAAAAGTGGGGTAAAAAAGGTAGTTTTGGCGACTTACAACCTTAAAATATTTAGAAAACCGTTCATTAATACGATTGAAGGGCATTTAACCTATAAAACTCTAAACTAAATTTCTTATATTTGGTATTAAAAATTATCATCAACCTAAAACCCCAAAAAATGAAAAACCAATATTTACTACTTTTAGCACTAACACTGACAATCTCAGTAAATGCCCAAAAGAAAAAGAATCAACAAAAATCCAATAGTTCAACCTCTCAACAACTAAACTTTACAACTGCAAACGAGCGAATGAAGGCTTTTGACCAACGTAAAGCCTTGGAAATTAAATCGTTAGTGAATAATGTAAAATTTCGTTCCGTTGGTCCAACCGTAATGTCGGGGCGAGTGGTTGATGTGGATGTTAATAACCAAAACCCTACTGAATTCTTCGTGGCTTACGCTTCGGGCGGACTTTGGAAAACTGAAAATAATGGCATTAGTTTTTCACCACTCTTTGATAATGAGGCAGTTATGACGATTGGAGACATTGCGGTGGACTGGAAAACCAAGGGCAAAACCATCTGGATTGGCACGGGTGAAGCCAATTCTTCTCGCTCGTCTTACGCAGGTGTAGGAATGTACAAAAGCGAAGACGGTGGCAAAACTTGGCAGCACAAAGGCTTAGACGAAACCCATCACATTGGAAAAGTAATTTTGCATCCAACCGACCCAAATACGGTATGGGTAGCGGCTTTGGGTAAACTTTATACCCCTAACAAAGAGCGTGGATTGTTTAAAACTATTGATGGTGGAAAGACTTGGAAACAAACACTTTTTGTGGACGAAAATACGGGAGGCGTAGATTTATCCATCGACCCAAGCAATCCGAACGTTTTGTATGCGGGCTTGTGGCACAAGCAACGTAAATCGTGGAATTTTGTGGAATCTGGTAAAACTACGGGGGTTTATAAATCAAGTGATGGCGGGGAAACTTGGCAAAATATCACGGGTGAAGGCTCTGGTTTTCCGCAGGGAGATGGGAATGGTCGGGTTGGTGTGGGTATCTCTCCACAGAATTCAAATATTGTGTATGTCGTATTGGATAATCAGAAAAACCGCCCCGATGATGGGAAGAAAAAAGCTGATAATGCTTTGAATGCTAAGCAGTTAAGAACCATGACAAACGAACAGTTTTTGGCGTTGGAAGACAGTAAATTAACCGACTATTTAGACGAAAAACGTTTCCCCGAAAAATACACAACTAAAAGTTTAAAGGCGGACGTAAAAGCAGGTAAATTCCAAGTGTTAGATATTGTAAAATTTACGGAAAATGCCAATGATGATTTGTTCGATACGCCCATCACGGGGGCGGAGGTTTATCGTTCGGAGGATGCAGGAAAAACGTGGAAACGTACCCACAAAGATTATTTGGATTGGGTTTTCAATACGTATGGGTATTATTTTGGAACAATTTTCGTGGCTCCTGATAATGCCGATAAAATTGTAATTCCTGGTTTTCAAATCATAAAATCAGCCGATGGTGGTAAAACCTTCCAGTCAATGAATGCGGATAACGCCCACGCCGACCATCATGTTGTTTGGATAAATCCTACAAACTCAAATCACCAAATTTTGGGAAATGACGGTGGGATAAACATTACGTATGATGATGGAAAAACGTGGTTTAAAGCCAACACGCCCGCTGTCGGACAGTTATACGCCGTCCAAGTGGATATGGCTAAACCGTATAATGTTTACGGTGGATTGCAAGATAATGGCGTGTGGTTTGGTTCTTCAGCAAACAAGCCTGACTATGATTGGTATGCTAAAGGATTGTATCCTTTCAAGTCAATTATGGGCGGAGACGGTATGCAAGTTGCCGTGGATACCCGTGATAATCAGACGGTTTATACAGGATTTCAATTTGGCAATTATTTCAAAGTGAATACCTTAACGGGTTCCCAAAAATATTTGCAAATGCCCCAAGAAATTGGCGAAGTTAAAAATCGTTTCAATTGGCAAAGTCCAATCTTATTATCAAAACATAACCAAGATGTAGTATATTTTGGCGGAAATCGCTTTTTTAGAAGTTTGGATAAAGGCGAATCGTGGAAATCCCTTTCAAACGATTTGACCAAAGGTGGAAAAGAAGGGGATGTTCCTTTCGGAACAATCGCCACGATTGACGAATCGCCCTTGAAATTCGGGCTTTTATACGTGGGAACTGACGATGGTTTCATTCATATTTCAAAAGATGGTGGCTACACTTGGACGAAAATTTCGGACGGCTTACCCCAAAATCTTTGGGTGAGTCGGGTAAATGCTTCCAACCATAACGAAGGAACGGTTCATGTTTCGTTGAACGGTTACAGAGATGACCATTTTTTGGCTTATGTTTATCGCTCAGATGATTATGGACAGACGTGGCAAAAATTGGGCGAAGACCTCCCAAACGAAGCCATAAATGTAGTGAAAGAGGATCCCAAAAATCCAAATTTGCTTTATGTCGGAACAGACCACAGTTTATACATTTCCTTGAATAAAGGAAAATCGTTTATGCGGATGTCGGGTGATATGCCAGCAACGCCTGTACATGATTTAGTTGTGCATCCACGTGATAATGAATTAGTTGTGGGTACGCATGGGCGTTCGATTTATATCGCTGATGTAAGTTTAATTCAGCAATTAGCAGATTCTTTGATAGATAAAAATTTGCATTTATTCACGATGAAATCCATTAACTTAAATCCACGTTGGGGCAAAGTTGATGCCATGCGTAAATATGATGAACCTGAAAAAAGAGAATACCAAATACCGTATTTCACCAAAGCATCGGGCAAAACGAAAGTGAGTGTTTCAACCGATAAAGGATTGGTTTTGAAGGAAATAATGGATGATAATGAAGCAGGAATTAACTACGCAATCTGGGATTATACCATCAATCCATCGGCAGTGAAAGATTATGAAAAACACTTAAACGATACCAAGAAAAAGGACGACAAAACTATCGTGTTGGAAGAAAACGAAGACAAGCAATTTTACATCAAAGCGGGTAAATATAAAGTAGTTTTTGAGACAAACGGAACAAGATCAGAGCAATTATTTGAAATAAAAACGCCCGAAAAACGTTCACGAAAAATGGCAATTCCATCGGCAATTTCTTCGCCTGGGGAGTTTGAGGAATGGTTTGAAGAAAGTGGGTTTGAGGGGAAGAAGTAGGAAATAAAAATGGCTGATGAAATAAAATTCATTAGCCATTTTTATATAAAATTCAAAAAATTATAACCGCTTCAAAATCTCTTCACCAATTGCGTCCGTTCCCAAAATCATGTCTTTTGGTGTATCTTTTGTAGCAATATCTCCCGTGCGAAAACCTGCTTTCAAGACAGCATCAATGGCTGCAATTACAGTATTTGATTCTTCTTTCAAACCGAAAGAGATATCTAATAACAATGCCACCGAAAGCACTGATGCCATTGGATTGGCAATGCCTTTTCCTGCAATATCGTGTCCAGAACCGTGAATTGGCTCATAAACACCCGTTCCATCACCAATGGAAGCGGAAGCTAACATTCCCATTGAACCCGCAATTTGACTGGCTTCATCCGTTAAAATATCCCCAAAAAGATTCCCCGTAACCACCACATCAAATTGTTTTGGGTCTTTGATTAACATCATCGCACACGAATCCACAAATTGGTGCGTAACCTGTACTTCTGGGTACTCTTTAGCAACTTCTAAAATAGTTTCACGCCATAAACGGCTCGATTCCAATACGTTAGCTTTGTCAACTGACATCAATTTTTTCCCACGAGTCATGGCGGCATCAAAGGCTTTACGGGCAATACGTTCTACTTCGTATTTGCTATAAATCATGGTATCGTAAGCGGTGTTTCCTTCGTCAATTCTTTCTCTTTTTCCGAAGTAAACATCACCCGTCAATTCACGAAAGAATAAAATATCTGCCCCTTTCAAAATTTCTGGTTTAATGGAAGAGGCTTCTAATAATTCGTCGAATAATTTGATTGGGCGAAGATTGGCGTATAAACCCAACTCTTTACGCATCGCTAAAAGTCCTTGCTCGGGACGTACTTTGGCGTGTGGGTCGTTGTCGTATTTGGCATGACCAACCGCTCCGAAAAGGATAGCATCGGAATTCCGCATTTTTACGAGTGTTTCTTCTGGAAGCGGTGTGCCTGTTGCTTCGATGGCAACGTGACCGATAAGAGCCTCGTCATACGTAAACTCATGACCGAATTTCTCAGCGATTTTCTCTAAAACTTTTTTACCGACGGCAGTAACTTCTTGCCCAATTCCGTCACCGGGGACTACTAATATGTGTTTTTTCATTTTGTATGTTAAATCAAATTAAGCATTTTTTGTGTCGCCTGAATCGCAGAAACCGTTTGGTCAGAGTCCAGTCCACGTGTTTTGATTGTTTTACCGTCAATTTCCCACGAAATAATCGTTTCACAAAGTGCATCCGTTTTTCCGCCTGGTGGAATTCTTACGGTGTAATCTGTTAGTTGTGGTAATTCGATTCCTTTTTTTTCATAAATCTTTTTTAAAGCATTCATAAAAGCATCGTACTGACCATCGCCCTGAGCAGATTCTTCAAAAACTTCTTCACCGATTTGTACTTGTAAGGTTGCCGAAGGTTTTAGATTTTTAGAATGAGTTAGAACATAATTCAATACCACAACCTTTTCTTCAATGGTATTACTGTCCAAAACATCCGAAATAATGTAGGGTAAATCTTCACGAGTAACGGTTTCTTTTCTATCACCTAATTCAATAATTCTTTGCGTAATTTTTTTCAAATCGGCATCTGCCAAAGTGATTCCTAATTCTTGCAAATTCTTCTCGATATTGGCTTTCCCCGACATTTTTCCCAACGCATATTGACGTAATCTACCAAAACGTTCGGGCATTAAATCGTTGAAATAGAGATTGTTTTTATTGTCGCCGTCGGCATGAATTCCTGCGGTTTGGGTAAAAACGTGTTCGCCTACGATGGGTTTATTGGCTGGAACTCTTACCCCAGAAAAAGATTCAACGATTTTTGTTACGGTATAAAGTGAATGCTCTGATACTGAGGTGCTTACTTCGGGCATAAAGTCGTTCAAAACCGCAATCGTACTTGCCAAAGGAGCATTTCCTGCTCGTTCGCCCATGCCATTTACGGTTAAGTGAAGCCCATGTACGCCCGCTTTGATAGCTTCCATGACGTTCGCAACACTTAAATCATAATCGTTATGAGCGTGAAAATCGAAGTGCGTTTCGGGGTATCGTCTTACGGTTTTATCCAAAAATTCAAAGGTTTCTCTTGGAGTCAAAACGCCCAAAGTATCGGGTAAAAGCACTCTCTGGATTGGTTGTTTAGTCAGAAAATCAAGGTATTGAAATACGTATTCGGGAGAATTTCGCATTCCGTTACTCCAATCTTCTAAATAAACATTGCATTTTATGCCTTTTGAACGTGCCAAAATAATTACTTTTTCTATTTCAGAAAAATGCTGTTCGGGTGTTTTTTTGAGCTGATGGGTTAAATGATTCAGTGAGCCTTTGGTCAATAAATTCATTACTCTCGCTCCTGCTTCCAACATCCAATTCACCGAAATATCACCGTCAACGAAGGTTAATACTTCGATTTTATCCAAGCAATTATGTTCCAAAGCCCATTTTGTAATTTTCTTAACGGCATTAAATTCGCCCTCAGAAACCCGTGCGGAAGCAATTTCTAACCTATCAACCATCACTTCGTTTAAAAGTAATTGGGCAATGGTCAATTTTTCAGAAGCCGAGAAAGATACACCGCTGGTTTGTTCACCGTCACGGAGGGTCGTATCCATTATTTCTATATGTCGCATCCTTTTGGAATTATTGAGTTGTTGAATTGTTAAATTGTTGAAGAATAAGTGACCATTGATTTAATAAATAATCAAGCAAATTATGGATTGAAGTTTTCAACATTTCAACAACTTAACAATTCAAAATTAATAAAGACTCTTCTCTGTAAATGCTGCAATTTCACCTTTCATGCTTTGAAGATAATCAATATCATCGTAGCCATTAATCATATTATTTTTCTTATAACCATTAATATCGAAAGATTCTTTTTCGCCCGTTGCTACAATCGTAACGGTTTGTTCTGGGAGATTTACTTCGATAATTGCTTTCGCATCCGCTTCGATTGCCAAGAAGATTTTATCCAAAAATTCTGGTGAAACCGTTACGGGTAAAATACCAATATTCAACGAGTTACCCTTGAAAATATCCGCAAAAAAACTTGAAATCACGCAACGAAAACCATAGTCATAAATCGCCCAAGCAGCGTGTTCACGACTTGAACCCGAACCGAAGTTTCGACCACCTATAAGAATGGCACCTGAGTAGATTGGGTTATTCAATACAAAATCTTGTTTTGGAGAATTGTCGTTATTATAACGCCAATCTCTGAATAAATTATCGCCAAAACCCTCACGTGTTGTTGCTTTCAAGAAGCGTGCAGGGATAATTTGGTCAGTGTCCACGTTCTCGATGGGCATCGGAACGGCAGTGGACGAAAGTATGGTGAATTTATCGTATGCCATTTTTATAAATAATTCGTTTATCTATTTAAAAAATATTCTTTGAACTCCGCTAATTCTTTAAGTTCGTTTTCTATGTATGATTTAAAGAAATTATCGCCCACTTGATGTTTCAGAATTGATATGCCTACGTCAATTAATCTGATGCCTTGTTGGGTCAGAAAAATATTGTCGAACCTATCTCCCGAAATGTTTTCTGGACGTTTTAAATCATTATGGACAAAACCTTTTTCGTGTAACTCTTTGAGTTGTTCTTCAAAAATGTCAAACCAAATTTCCCTCATTTCCACTTCATACGCCCGATAGTCAATGGGATAAATGCGTTCCATCACCAACATATTTGCATTGAGATTTTGATTATATTCCAAGCGATGAAACTTTACAACCAAATCATTGATAGTATTCGAAAATTTCATTTTCTCTGCCTCAGAGCCGATGTCCGAGCGTGTATCATTCGTAAAAAGTTTTCCAACTTCTGTATCTGATACCACGATAACAGTGTTATTTGCTCCGTATGATAGTTTTCTTGGGTAATTTGCCATGATTATGAATTATAAAAACTCTCTCGGGTCAGTTATAACCCCAGTAATCGCCGCCGCCGCCGCAACCAATGGAGAAGCTAAAAGCGTTCTTGCTCCTGGACCTTGACGACCTTCAAAGTTTCTGTTTGAAGTGGAAACAGCGTATTTTCCCGCTGGAACCTTGTCGTCATTCATGGCCAAACAAGCTGAACAACCTGGCTGGCGAAGTTCAAAACCCGATGCTGTCAAAATATCCAGAATACCTTCTTCTTTAATTTGCGATTCTACGATGTGCGAACCTGGCACTAACCAAGCCGTTACGTTATCCGCTTTTTTGCGACCTTTCACAATGGAAGCAAAAGCACGGAAATCTTCGATACGACCATTAGTGCAACTTCCCAAGAAAACATAATCAATTTTCTTGCCGATGATTTGCTCGTTTTCAGCAAAACCCATGTAGCTCAATGATTTTTTGTAGCTCGCCTCACCGTCAATTACTTGACTCGACAAAGGAATATTTTGTGAAATTCCCGTGCCTAAACCTGGATTTGTACCATACGTAATTTGTGGTTCAATATCGGCTGCATCGAAAGTATATTCTTTATCAAAAATTGCTTCTTCATCCGTTTTAAGCGTTTTCCAGTACGTCAATGCCTTATCCCAAGCCTCACCTTTTGGCGTTTGCTCACGTCCGTTCAAATAATTAAATGTTGTTTCGTCAGGAGCAATCATTCCGCCTCTTGCACCCATTTCGATTGACATATTACAAACCGTCATGCGTCCTTCCATCGACATATTCTCGAACACATCACCCGCATATTCCACAAAATAACCCGTTGCACCTGCCGCAGAAAGTTGAGCGATGATATATAGAGTAACGTCTTTTGGTAATACCGCTTTGCCCAATTTCCCATTCACGTTTACACGCATTTTCATGGGTTTTGGTTGCATAATACACTGGGAAGAAAGCACCATTTCAACCTCAGAAGTACCGATTCCGAAGGCAATTGCCCCGAATGCTCCGTGCGTAGAAGTGTGCGAATCGCCACATACAATCGTCATGCCTGGAAGGGTGATGCCGTTTTCAGGCCCTACCACGTGAACAATACCGTTTTTGGCGTGTCCTAACCCCCAATGCGAAATACCGTGTTTGGTAGTATTGGTTTCCAATTGCTGTAATTGATTGGCAGAAAGAGGGTCTTGGACTGGCAAATGTTGATTGATCGTTGGCGTGTTGTGGTCGGCAGTGGCGAAAGTACGCTTGGCATACATCACATCAATGCCACGATTTTCGAGACCCAAGAACGCCACAGGACTTGTTACTTCGTGGATAAAGTGGCGGTCAATCAGAAATACATCTGGACCATCTTCGATTTTACGAATAACGTGGGAATCCCACACTTTGTCGAATAAGGTTTGTTTATTCATATTTTTTGTGTTTTTATACTAATTCTTCAATCTTTTCCGAAGGAACATAATCTCTCAGAAAATTGGGGCAAAATCGTAGTCATTGTACCACGATAATTTCAATTTGCACTTTTTTAAAATTGTCTAAATTCAACAATTCGGCGGTAAAACCCTTTCCCAGAAAAGGTTTTAGATTTACTATTTTTTCAAAACCATCTTGGAATTTCATCCAAATATGATAATTGTTTAGTACCTCATTTCTATAATCTTGTTTATATCAATTTAAGGGGGCTATTTTATCTATATATTTCAATAAATCACCCAAAATATCCCTATTTTTCTTTATGCTTTGCAAATATCTCGTATGGTCAATTTTGAAAGTATTTTCAGGAAAATCATCGTCTTTTGATTCAGTTTTAAAATTAATGGATTTGAGTCCACAAGGCTAAAACTAAGTTTAAGTATGCTCTCTATTACTTCATCATATTTTGGTTTTTGAGACTTTTCTGCTTAATATACCCCTGTCAGAAATAAAACGATGTCAGGTTTTACTATTTGCACTTCTTTTCGGAGTAATTCAAAACTTTCAAAGTGATATTGTTCTTTGTCGGGAGTTGTTGTATTGACATCAAATTTTGAGATATTAGTCCATAAAAATCCTTTTTCTCTTTTATCTACTTCGTTAATTTTAGAAAAAAAACTTCTCGAAAAATTCCAAAAAGGGGATATTAAATACGGTCTTTTATCATAATCGCCTTTAAAATTAGCATTTTGCCCTAACCCAAAATTTTGATAATGTTTTGTCAAGCTATCAACTGAATGTTGGTTAAAATCCATTTCCATCCATCCATTTGTCTCTTGTCCAACAATCAGTATTTTTTGTTTTACCGTATGATATTCATCAAAAATAGACATTTAGAGGTGCAGATGTATTTTTAGGAAAATTATTTTCTTTCAATTTCGAAAAATACTCTGCGTATAAAAATTTTAGTTGTTCGTTCATGATAATTGTGTTTAAAATTAGTTGTGGACAATGAAACGATAGATGTTTATAAATAAGCCGTTAATACTTTTATTTTTTCACCCCACAAAATTGCAAACAATTTCCCACATCCACATACCGCCAAACGCCCAAACAATAGCGTTTTTAGTCCAAATAAGACTTCAAGCCTAAAACCTTATCTTAAAAAATGAGTTTTATAAAAAATAGGACAATCAAAAAAGATTATTCCGTAAATTTGTAATCTGAAACAACCACAGATTTAGATGAGTAAAAATACTTTGCATTTTGAAATGACCACGCCCGTTGAAGATAACCGACCCGTTTATTTGTCGGGTAACTTTAACGCTTGGTTACCCGATAAAGAGGAACTAAGATTAAATAAATCGGAAGAAGGAAAATACCTTTTAAAATTCCCTGATAACATAAAATTGCCAGAGACTTTTGAGTATAAATACACCAAAGGAGGCTGGAATCAAGTAGAATTGGATGAATTCGGAAATGGTATTTCTAACCGTATTGCTAAAAACAAAAATGGCGTTTACCGTGATTTTGTTCCTCATTGGCGATTGGACGGTGAAAATCTTTCGGAAAATCTCTTGCCCGAGATTCGTTTGATTTCTGACGAATTTGAGATTCCTCAATTGGGTAAAAAAAGATCTGTTTATATTCTTTTGCCTCATAATTACGAAATTTCCACCAAAACCTATCCTGTCATTTATCTCCAAGATGCCCAAAATCTTTTTGGCAATGGTTCTGATTATGGTAATTGGGAAATTGATAAACAATTAGCTGTTTTGTCGGCTCGTGAGCATGGAGACGTGATTGTAGTAGCAATTTCACACGGGGGCGAAGAGCGTTTTCAGGAATATTCGCCTTATAATAATCCAAAATTAGGCAAGGGACAAGGTCGAAAGTATGCCCAGTTTTTGGCGAAAACGTTGAAACCTTACGTTGATAAAAATTTCAGAACAAAACCAGAACGTGAATTCACGGGAATCGGGGGCAGTTCTTTGGGAGGATTAATCAGTATTTACGCAGGATTGATGTTTCCAGAAGCATTTGGTCGCTTGATGATTTTCTCTCCTTCGTTATGGATTTCGCCTAATATTTATTTTGATGCCATTGATTTTCTTTCGCATTTACCCACCCGTATCTACGTTTATGCGGGCGGGAAGGAGAGTAATTTGATGATTCCGAACGTTGAAAAATTGAAACAAACCCTTGAACGTCAAGGAGTTAAGAAGACCGTTATTAATCTCTCGCTCGAACCAGAAGGTAAACACAATGAAGATCAATGGGGTAAAGAATTTCCGAAAGCTCTGGAATGGTTGTTTTATTAAGTAGCACAGGTGTCCAACCTATTATTGATTCAAAAGACTGGTTAGAAACCTGTCCTACACAAACAAAACCATGAAAAAAGTTGCCATTATCGGGACAGGTATTGCGGGCATCGCTTCTGCCATTCGTTTGGCTCACAAAGGATTTGATGTTTCAGTATTTGAAGCAAACGCTTATGCGGGTGGAAAATTGAGTAGTTTTGAGATTAATGGCTACCGTTTTGATGCTGGTCCTTCCTTATTTACGCTCCCAAATTTAGTTGCAGAATTATTTGAATTAGTTGGTAAAAACCCTACTGATTTCTTTGAATACGAACAACTAACCGAGGTTTGTCGTTATTTTTGGGAAGATAAAACTTGTTTAACCGCTTATGCTGAACCTCAAAAATTTGCTGAAGAAGTAGAAAAAATCACGTGCGAGCCTGCCGAAAAAATTATCCAATTTCTCAAAGATTCTGCCTTTAAATATGAGGTTTTAGATGGGTTATTCTTGCAAGATTCTCTGCATAAATTATCCACTTGGACATCAAAAAAGGCTTTGAAAGGCTACCTAAATCTGCCAAAATTAGGAATCTTCGGAACGATGAACGATGCGAATGAAAAGCTATTCAAAAATCTCAAAATAGTACAACTTTTCAATCGTTACGCCACCTACAATGGCTCTGACCCCTACCAAACGCCTGCGACTCTGAATATTATTCCACATTTGGAATATAACTTAGGTGCATTTTTTCCGAAAAAAGGGATGGTTTCAATTACTGATTCTTTGGTGAAATTGGCTGAAAGTCAAGGGGTTAAATTTTATTTTGAGACGAAGGTTGAGGAGATTGTTGTGGAAGATGGGAAAGTAAAAGGAGTAAAGTTGAGGAGAAATGGAGACGGGAGTAATGGAGAAAATACGCTCGACCTCATACCTTGCGAAGCTGTGGTCTCCAACATGGACGTGACTCACACATACCGAAAACTTTTACCCAACGAAAAACATCCTAATTTCCTCTTAAATCAGCCTAAATCAAGCTCAGGCGTTATTTTTTACTGGGGAATTAAAAAACAATTTCCAGAATTAAACCTGCATAATATTTTATTTAGCGATAATTATAAGGAAGAATTCAAGACGATGTTTGAGAAAAAAACTATTTTCCACGACCCTACGGTTTATATCAATATTACCTCAAAACACAAACCCGACGATGCTCCCGAAGACTGTGAAAATTGGTTTGTATTGATAAATGCCCCCGCCAATGAAGGACAAAATTGGGATGAAATCATCGCTCAAACCAAAGAAAATACACTAAAAAAAATCAGTAGAATTTTGGGGCAGAATATCGCAGAACTCATTGAGTGTGAAGAGATTCTCGACCCTCGAACGATTGAATCAAAAACTTCATCGGCACAAGGAGCATTATATGGAAATTCGTCAAATAATCGTTTTGCCGCATTTTTGAGACACGCTAATTTTTCTTCAAAAATCAAAAATTTATACTTTGTGGGTGGCAGTGTTCATCCAGGCGGAGGAATTCCTTTGGCTCTTTCTTCGGCTAAGATTATGAGTGATAATTTTAAGATGTAAGTCGAAATTAGACCACGGATTTAAGCGGATTTTTTAAATTTATATTTCAATTCCATTGGGGGTATAAATTCGCCCAATTAATAAAAATGGATTAATGCTTTTATATTTACAAACTCAACTTCCTTAAAATATTTTAAATCTATAATTGCCTAAAAATCAGATATATACAGCTTATAATACCAATAGCCAGTTACAAATAACCAATAACTGCATTTATTTAAGGCAAAGCAAAAGCTACGTATTGATTCCCCTTTTTCGTCCCTAATTTCGTTCCTCCACAAGCAATCACAACGTACTGTTTTCTATTGATTTGATAGGTTGAAGGCGTAGCAAATCCTGCGGCGGGAAGCGTTGTTTCCCATAAAATTTTACCCGTCTTTTTATCAAAAGCTCTAAATTTTCCATCTTTTGTGGCAGCAATAAATAATAGTCCACTTGCCGTTACGACCGCACCGCCATAATTTTCAGTACCCGTATTATTGATGCCCTTTGCCTTCAAAGATTCTTCTTCGCCAAAGGGTACTTTCCAGAGAAATTCGCCCGTATTTAAGTTAATGGCGTTCAGCGTTCCCCACGGTGGAGTAATGGCGGGTAAGCCTTTGTTATCCAAAAATTTGTTGTATCCTGTGCTTACGTAAGGTAAAAAAGGCATTTTTGTTTTTGTTTCCCCTCCTGCTTCCTTCTTTTCTTCTCCATATAAAAAACTAACTAAAGCCTGTTTTTCGTTGGTGTTTAAAGTTGGGAAACCTGGCATCATTCCTTTGCCATTCGTGATTATTTGGGTTATGTAAGTCTTATCTCGCTTCGTGCCAATGTCCACCAAAGATGGATAACCACTTTTGATATTTCCTTTTCTATCGTTGCCGTGACAAACCGTGCAAGTGGTTGTATAGACTTTTTCGCCCAGAGGCAAACTTGCGAGTGCATCTGCTTTTGGAGTATCTTTCATCTTCAAGATCCACGCCATTTCGTTGCAATTGACGTACATGATTCCCTCCTTATCAACGGCTGCCCCGCCCCATTCGGGTCCACCGTCGTAACCTGGCAAAATTACGGTTCCTTCCTTACTGGGCGGAGCGAATAATGCTGTCTGATAAGTCTTTAATTGAGCAATTAATTCCTCCTTATTTTCAGCATACGGACTGATGTCTTTTTCCGTGAGCGTATGGGCTTGTCTTGCCATCGGTGCGGGCTTTGTTGGCACAGGTTGCGTTGCCCAAGTTTGCTCACCCATCAAAACAGACTTTGGAGCTGAAACTTCTTTTATTGGAAATAAAGGTTTACCCGTAACTCGCTCAAAAACAAATATATAACCTTGCTTTGTCACTTGTGCAACTGCATCAATTAACTTTCCATTTTGCTTAATTGTAACCAAATTTGGGGGTGCTGGATGGTCTCTATCCCAAACATCGTGATGGGTCGTTTGATAGTGCCAAAGGCGTTTTCCTGTGCGAGCGTCCAAGGCTAAAAGACAGTCAGAAAACAAGTTTTTGCCCTTCCGATTTCCACCATAAAAATCATACGCTGCCGAACCCGTTGGAGCGAATAAAATCCCTCTTTCTCTATCAATGGCCATACCTGCCCAGTTATTTGCCGCTCCAATTCCTTCATTTTTATAGGCATTTTTGGGGAAAGTTTCGTAGCCAAATTCGTTTGGATAAGGAATGGTGTGGAAAGTCCAAGCTAATTTTCCAGTTTTCACATTGAACGCCCGAATGTCACCTGGGGCAGCATCCGCACCTTCTGAAAGTCGGAGGGGCATAATGATTAAATCTTCGTAAATCGTGCCTGGAGTATTGGATATGATGAATTTATTTTTGGCAATATCGGGCAATCCAGTGTGCAAATCAACTTTTCCTCCTTCTCCAAAAGTTTCAATCAGCTTTCCCGTTTTGGCATTTAGGGCGTATAAAAATGAGCCAATGGTGTATAAAATCCGCTTGTCTTCGCCCTCTGCCCAATACGCAACGCCTCTACTTGTGCTGTGCCAAGCGTTCAATGGGTCGCCAAAACGCCAAATTTCTTTACCCGTGCTGGCATCCAAAGCGAAGGCTCTTACTGCTGAAGTTACGCCATATAAAATACCCCTAACAATGATTGGATTTACTTGCATTTGACCTGTATCAGGAGCCGCATAAGACCACGCAACTTGTAGATTTTTAACGTTTTCGGGTGTAATTTGAGTAAGACTTGAATAATGATTACGGTCAGGTCCACCCAAATATTCTGCCCAATCTTCGTTAGCATTTTCATTATTAGAAATGAATTGAAAAGCGGAGATTATGCCTGCTGATATTAACAAAAAAGGGAGCAAAATACGTTTCATGGAGATTGATTTTTGGGTTTACCTTTAATGAAGTAAATGTAAGATTTTGTTACTTATACATTGACCTTGATTATTCGTTTTATACTAAAAGAGGTCACGGAATTATTCAATGACCTCTTTTTTGAAAATGCTAAAACTTATAACTCAGTGTTCAATTTACTGTTTGCTGATTGATATTTAAGTGTTCCCGTGCCTCGATAGTCAATTGTTTTCACAGAACTCTCCCCATTTAAGGTTATAATGTGGTTTTGATCTATAATAACAAAATCGCCATTTTTAGGTACTCTGCCCGCATTCCAAGTAGCTGGAGATTCCCAATCCCCCGTGGCAATGCTCACAATTACTGGAATTATGTTTACGGTTACATCACCACTTTTATTTGAAATACAGGTTAATTCACCTTCAATTTTCTGACATTTTGCGTAATATTTCGTAGTATCTATTGGCATTACTGGCATCACTACCAAAGCGTTATCAATTGATTTATACCAATGTAAAGTAGTTCCTGCTTCACATCCAGTAGCGGTTAGCGTAACGCTTTTCATCAAATTAATGGTAACATCACCCAGAATAATTGGAGAATCTAAGAGAGGTAATACAGTTACAGAAACTTCCACAGAATTTAAACTTTGGCAAACTCCATTTTGAACTACTGCTCTGTATTTCGTAGTTTGGGTAAGGTTTGAAAAATTTAAGGTGGCGGCTGTATTAGCAATAATGAACTTCGTTACAAAATTATCTGTAGAAGATTCCCAATGCATAATATTGCCTCTATTGCCACTCAAAGTGAATATTCCCGTATTTATACCCGAACAAACCGTACCATCTGAACTTATCGTCCCAGCAAGGGTTGGTTTTGTTACTAAAATATTTGCAGTACTCGAATTGACCGCCAAACAAGTACTGTTTTTAACAATCGCTCGATAAAAAGTATCCGCCACCGCATTTTTAACAATTAATGAATCTGTTGTATTAGCGATGTCTGAATAAAATGAGAAGTTGCTCACAGAGGATACTTGCCATTTCAGAACTTTACCCGTTTTCCCTGATAAAGTCAATTTTTGGCGGTTTACGCCTGAACATACGGTTGTTGCACCTAAGATATTTCCACCGACTGATAAACTATCAATTTTAAAAGTAACGGGTGTTCTACAAGTTGGATTTGCTTCATCTGAAACATAAAAATTATTGGTTCCAGCAGTTGCAGTGTTTGGAACGCCAGAACCCGCTATTCCAACAGGATTAAATATTCCGCCAGTAGCCAAAGGTGTTCCGCCAGTTGGATCTTTATACCAACTTGCGGTATTTGAAAAAATTGGAATCGTGGCTTGCAATCTGTACGTTCCTACGTCATTGCTTGAATAAGTTGTTGCAACGATTATGTAAGTAGTACCCGCTGTTAAATTTTGAGTTATTAATGAAAATAATCCAACACCACTATCATCATCTGACGCCACCAAATTTGTTCCAGGACTTAGGGGGTTAAAGGAGGTTTGGTATAAATATAAATAAGTATCGGTTCCTCCACCCGATAAAGATGCTGCCGTTATTTCAAAAGAAGTTGTTCCACTCGTAGGAGCAACAAATGTATATGCCTTATAATAAAAGGATAACGAATTTCCTCCTCTTCCAAAAGTGGGTGAAGCGGCGGTTAAAACGCCATCAACAACGCTGGCTTTAATATCTGACACGGCAAGTCCTGCTCCCGTTGGAACGGTTGCATTTTGACAAATCGAATAATTCCCAACCGTTGGAATTACTGTTGGATTAACGATTACGGTTACTGCCTGTGGTGCTGGCACTCCTCCGCACAAATCGGGTGTTAAGGTGAAATAATAGGTAACATTAACGGGTAAAGTTGTCGTATTAATTAGCGTATCATTCACAAAAGCATTGTTTCCACTTTTTGCAACATTGCTGATGCCTGCCACCACTTGGCGATTCCATGTAAAGGTTGTTCCACTGGTTGCACTGGTTGCAGTGTAAGCAAAAGGTGTTGCAGAGCAGGTACTTAGATTAGTTGAAGAACTCAATCCATTGCCTGAAATTGGCGTATAATCTTCCGTAACGGTTCTGTCATCGGAAGATGTTCCTGTGGTGGCGTTTCTGCCTAATCCTCTACGAGTAAATGCACGGCTAATGGCACAACGGTATCTTCCACCAAAAAGCATTTGGTCGGCACTCAAGATAGCATCACGAGCAGACACGAAACTGGGACTACAAGGTTGTAAACGTAAGCCTTCATTCACCAATTTCAAAGCGGCAACGTTTCCTCTCATGTTTGAGATAATGGCAGGAGTATCGTAAATATTACCCACAATAATATTATCTTGAAGAATAATTTCCCAAGTCATATCCCACAAGATTGTTGCCCAGATTGAGCCAATACCGTGTGGTTGAGAGAAACCAGAATTGCCTACCTTTGCGTAGGTAACGGCATTATTGACATTTGCTTTATCGTAGGAATACCGATAAGGACGAATTCCCGCTCCTGTGATGGGTTGTCCCAGAGCATAAGTTCCGATTCCTCTTGGAATATTAGCACTGGCAACGGACGGCGTGAGTGCCGCCCAATTTGTTCCGAACATCAAAGCGGCATAATCACTCCAGCCTTCACCGCCTTGTTCAACGTTTTGTAAACAACTTGAATTTAAAGGTCCACCCGTGAGCCTGATTGACCAACCATGACCGTATTCGTGGGCAATAATTCCATTGTCAAAATCACCGTCTGGTTGATAAGGAGTTGCACCCGCATTACTCCACAAATACATTTGCATACGTCCGTTTCCACCATCAATCGGGGTTGAGAAATTGGCATTATTTGTTCCGCCGCCGTCTTGGGCATCGGCATATATAAAATCGTTTCCTGCACCACCTCTTCCTAAATTATTATGCTGAAAATTGCCACTTGGTTCATCAAAACCGTATTTCCATAATATATCATGAATTAAATTATTCCAATAAAAAAGATTGGTTATGGCTGCATTTTGATTGCCCGTTGCCGTGTTAATGCCAAAGGTGTAAGGATGATTAAATTCTAAAATTGGAGAGGTTGGACTGGCACCTGTTCCGTTGTTGTTTGCCACATCTTCTTTGGTATATACGTTGTTTCCACGGGTTGTTGTGTAATCTACTGTTCCATCATTGTGCCAACCATTTGTGGCTCCTGGACCCGTTCCCGAAGGTACGAAGCGTGTGTATGGACTGCTTACGAGCGTGCGAGAACCATGATTTGGACTTTCAAGAGGAATATCAAAAACGTTGTAATTATTTGCCGTAACTACTTTCTTCGTTTCAGTTGGAATCACTTCATCAGCACAAACGTGAGGCGTTGCGAGATGATTGGGCGTTCCAAAATTACAATGAATAACCTCATCAATTTGACGTAAAATATTTCCCGAAACTGCATCAACCTGAACGCTCCAACTGTTTTGTTTATCTTTGGTTAAAAACTTAACGTTCCAAGATAATTTTACGCTGGATAAAGTTTTCTCGCCTTCTTGGATTTGCGTTGGCAACCAATACATTTTCACAACAATATCCTCATCTGAAAGTTGAATATCTGAAAAAATAGCCTTATTGACAACACCGCTAAGTAAGGTCGTTTTGCTAATTTCCTTGATTTTATTAACTTCACTCGCAGTCAATTTAAGATGTAACTTTGCTTTTTGAAGAGCTTGCAACGGACTTAAATTAATGCTTGCAAGATTAGCCGTATTCACTTTTGAAGCAATATTTGGGAGAAAATTACCCGTTACATTTTGGACTTGATTATCTACCAAAACCAGATTCAACATACTATTATGAACCTCAACTGATTGATAGGTTTGGTTTAAATAGACGTGATACCAACCCGTTGTAGGCGATAAATAAGCACTCGAAGTGTTAGATTCATTAACATCAGATTCAGTTAATTTAAATTTGGTCGCATTAGCAGAAAGGTATTGTTTTGCCGTAACAATTTCAACCTGAGCCTGCGAATAAATGTTTAAATTCGTGAATGAAATGAGAAAAAGGAAAGTAATTTTAAAATAATTGAGTGACGAAAAACAGAAATGCTTCATTAGTAGATGTGGGGATTTGAAATTAAGAGTGACTATTTATGAAGCTGTTTAAACTTATTCATTTTGTTATAAATAGTTTCGTTTTCAACCTATCAGATTAAAAATAAATTCAATTTCCATTCAAAACGAAAAGTTTAAACGGCTTCTATATTTAACAAAGGAATTAAAAAATAAATAAATATCCAAGATGTAATTTCATCGTGTTGACATACGTAGAAAAAACAGAAAAGACTGTTAATTTTGTTCCATGTTTTATTTAGCTCAAATAATCTTAAATCACATAAAAAAGGTCAGCAATTTTGCTGACCTTTTTTATAACCACCACAAAAAAGTTACTTTATTATTCCTAAAACAAGGGGAATTAAAGTTTTAAGACTAAGAGCAATTATCAAAATACCCACCACAATCGTCATTGTTTTTCGAGGTACTTTATTGACAAAAAATGCGGCAAATGGAGCGGCAACCACTCCACCAACAATTAATCCCGCAATGACTTGCCAACCATTTATTCCTTGAAAAACTAAAAAAGTTATTCCACTTGCAAACGAAACGGCGAACTCGGCGGCATTGACTGAACCAATGGTGTATCGTGGGTCACGACCACGCCCGATGAGCGTTGAAGTAACGATGGGTCCCCAACCTCCGCCACCAATGGCATCCATAAATCCTCCAAAAATAGCTAAAATTCCTAAGTTTTTGGTTTTCTTTTTTACGTTGTTATTTCGCAGTCCTTTGATAATAATCATTATCGCCAACACAATCATGTAAACTGCAATGAAAGGTTTGATTACCTTTCCATCAATGACATCCGACAAAAGATAAGCCCCTATTACTGAACCAATTACGCCTGGAATGAGTAAGTAAGTAACTAATCTTTTATTGATATTTTTGAATTTGTAATGTGAAATTGCCGATGCTCCCGTGGTGAACATTTCGGCTACGTGAACGCCCGTGCTACTGATGGCGGGAGAGACACCCACGGACATTAAAAAAGAGGTGGAAGTTGCTCCGTAGCCCATGCCCAAAGTGCCGTCCACCAATTGAGCCATTACCCCAATGGCTAAATAAATAAAAAAGTCTTGATTAATCCCCGCAACCAACTTTTCAACTGAAAAAAGGGCATGATAATTATAAATCAAAATACTGGCAAGACCCAACAACAAGGCAATAGGAATCCCAAACCAAAGCCATTTGGAGGAATAAATATTGCTTTTGCTGGAATTGACCGTATTTATTTGTGGAGAAGATTCTACATTCATTTTACTGGCAGATTACTATAAATGATTTTTTGAGGCTAAAATTTTCCACAAATATAGTAGTTCTGTTTAGTCTATCAAACAAATAGACTAAATTATTTAAAAACACTTTAGAATAAAATCTTTTTGAATTGATCCATGTAAAATTTACGAGTTCTTGCGATTATAAAACCGACAATGATCCCAGGGGCAATCCAAACTACTAAACTGGGAATAAAAGGCGGATTATTAACCACTAAAAAAGCCATAACCGTGGCAACATAAGACCCTCCCATGCGTGAAATATGATTCTGAAACCAGTAATGAGTTTGCAAAGGAACGTCATTATCAATCTGTTTTCTGCCCACGAAAACCCGTAAATCTTCAAAAGATAAAAGGAGCATAAATAACCCAAAAATAGTGAAAAGAATGGTATAGAAATTGTTGTCATTTCGATAAGCTAAATAACTAAAATACAACATTCCCAAAGAGCTAATGACCATTAAAACTGCCCCAAACCAATCAATAAATTTAGGTTTTGGACTGGCTTTCGATGAATTAATCTAACACCTGTGAAAGTATTATAAAAACTAAAAACGGTAATTCCCGAAGAAAATTAAGCGAAGATTCATCTGGAAGCGGATTAACGCCCTTTTACGGGTTATTGTGTGAGTGAGGGAGAAAGTGATGGCGTAGAAAATCCAGTAGCAACAACTAAAACAGAAATAAGAGTTACTACAAAAAATGGGGGAGGTGGTAACGTTGGTTGCCCAAATGAATACTTATCAAATGGACAAGAGCATTCCTGTAATCCTTTTACTGGCGATTGTGTATTTCCCTGCCGTTGTTTTGTTTTCACAAACAACCCTTGCGGAAGCAACCCGAGGAGATAATGGTAGAAATAAGTAATAAAACAATAAAAAGCAATCGTTGAAATCAAATTCAACGATTGCTTTTTTCATTTCACTCAATACCAATCAAGACACATTTTTTACTGTAATTCCTACACAAAATATAAGTCTGTGGCAGGTAGCACCTCTGTCCCCGTGGGTGTCCTCACCAGCCAAATTGCGAAAGTAAAACTCGAACTTTCATATTTATAATTAATTGATAATCAAGCACTTGTATTATTTTCGCAAATTGTCTGGTGAGGACACCATCCACGGACTTGAAAGTATTTAATCCATCTTCTCAACTATTTCTTTATCAAAAATCGTTGTGTTACCTTTCCACCCCCTTGGTCGAATATATCTACTATAATATAGGTATTAGCTGTAATGCCAGTTACCTTGTATGAAAAATCGTATTCATTTTTATTTTTCGCAGTTGAATCATCAACTAAAAAAGGGATAGCCTGTCCTTCCTTAGTTAAAACTACCTTATCAAGCCGTGTTGCTGAGCTAATATGCCCTGTCATAGTGTATTCTCCACTCGCATTAGCTGTACCTTCAATGACATTATTACTAAAAGTAAGTTGTGGGTTCATACCTTCTTTTTTACAGGAAACAAAGAAAATAAGAGCCATTAAGACCATCAGGGAAAAAGATTTAGTTTTCATTTTGGCGGATTTTAATTTAAAATAATATGTATTACAACGAGTATGAATGCATTTTATTACAATAAGAGTAATCTTTGGGGAGTTAAAATGATATAATCCTAAATCATGATATGAGAAAAGTCTATTTCCTTAGTTGGTAGAAACATTTTGTCTTCGTGATAATCCACTAACGCAATGTGTGAATATTATAATACGACTTATGGCACTAAGGTTACTTTTTGCTTTATTAGTACGCTTAAACCTCTACACCATCAGATGGGTGAATGCCATTGATTATAATTTAATAAAAAAATTCCTTAGATAATCTTTGATGGACTGGACTTTGTGCATTTATCAAGAAAATAAAATTTTTAAGCCGTTGATTTCTATGATAAATCTCCGGAGACAAATCCTTGTATTTAAAACGTTCATCATCACAAAACTTATGGGAATCGTATAAACTTTATCGAAAATTATGCAACATTTACCATTTGAATTTAAGTATTTTCGTATCGAAAAAGTCTACAAAGGAAATTATAATAAATCATTATCGTCCCTATTTTGCTTCTCAGCATTATCTTAATGAACATTAGTAATTTTTATTCTAACATAACATTAAAAAACCAAACTATTCCCCGCCATGGAAAAGCCTACAGTTTTTTGCTATGTAATCATATTGAAGAAATATCAGGATTACCCACGTCTTATTACTAACATTTTAAATGCTACTTTTGGTAGATTTAGATATTGTTCATTTTTAGCCTATTGTTTCTTCCCTCATTTCTTGACGTTTTATCGCCCAAAAATAATTGGGGAGCAAGTCTTTACGCCCATTTTCCCAATGCCGTATTTGATGCCAAGGATGCTCACAAAGGCATATTGATTCCAAGAGTAAGTCTATTATCAGCAACCGATACGGTTACAGTTCCATCGCCAAGTGTTTCATTACTATTTTACAATACTTCTACCGTTGGTGTATCCCCTAATAACATAACTTCAGGTTTTTATTTCTGGAACGGCACAAAATGGCAGTCTATGAGTGGTGCAAGGTCATTTTTGGAGACATTCGTGGAATTTTATGCCCTCATGTCTGGCGATAATACAGCCACCGTTACCCCAGATACCCCCATAAGTTTCCCACAAAATGGTCTAACCAGTTAAACCATTATTCTGTCAAGCACAACGCCAACGAGTCAATTTGTATTGCCCGCCATTGGTACGTATTCGATCACTTGGCAAGTAAGTATTGCCGAAGCGGGGCAACTCGTGTTGGTGGTCAATGGTGTAGAAGATGCTCGAACTTTGGTTGGTCGTGCCACGGGAACTTCCCAAATTATTGGCAATACGCTCTTGACAACATCAACGTTGAACACTACTCTGAGCGTTAATAATCCGACAGGAAACCTCGTAGCACTCACAGTAAGTCCAATTGCTGGCGGTACGAAAGCAGTTTCAGCTTCAATCATTATTAAACGTTTACAATAATATGTTTTACATCATATTCAACAACTATAATGAAAACATATCAACAAAAGGGAAGGATACGCTCCTAATCCTTAATCAAAAAACAGTAAAAAAAATCTCGGTTAATAATGTCGTTTTATTGAGAGGCAATACCAATTATACTACATTTTAACTACAACATGGAGAAGAAAAAGTAGTGGCTCATACCCTGAAATTTTTTGAGTCTTTTCTTGAAACAAACGATTTTTTAAGAGTACACCGTTCATTTATGATTAATCCGATTTTCGTAAAGGAATATAATCATGAGCAAGAGTTTTTGACGATGTCGAATGGACAAAGAACTGATATTTCGAGGAGACGTAAACACACGTTAAAAAGTTTTGTGGAATAATCTTAAAACTTCCTACCGTTGTTTTGTTTTCTCCAATAACCCTTGCGGAAGCACTCCGAGGAGATAATGGTAGAAGTGAGTAGTAAAACAATAAAAAAGCAATCGTTGAAATCAAATTCAACGATTGCTTTTTTCATTTCACTCAATACCAATCAAGGCATATTTTTACTGTAATTCCTCCACAAAATATTCTTAAACTAAAACATACCACACTTTCAGTAATACTCAAATCCCACTAATCAAATTTATCCCTATCTTTGAATAAAATCATCCCCAATATCAACAACCATGAAAAAACTCCTACTTACCCTCATCCTCAGCACTTTTTATTTCATCACCCAAGCCCAATTCAACCCTAATCTCTTCAATTCCATGAAGTACAGAATGATTGGACCGCATCGGGGCGGGCGAACGGTTGGGGCGGTTGGTGTGCCTCAACAACCTAACGTTTTTTATATCGGAGTCAATAATGGTGGAGTCTGGAAAACTAATGATTATGGTAGAACTTGGAAACCCATTTTTGATGATCAACCAACTGGTTCAGTCGGTGATATTGCCGTAGCTCCTTCCAATCCAAATATCATTTATGTTGCCAGTGGCGAAGGCATTCAACGTCCCGATTTAGGAGTTGGAAATGGCGTATATAAATCAACCGATGCGGGTAAAACTTGGGTAAATACGGGCTTGAAAGATGGACAGCAAATTGGTAGTATCATCATTGACCCAATGAACGAAAACCGTGTTTTTGTAGCCGTTTTGGGGCATCCTTACGGTCCAAATACCGAAAGAGGTGTTTACAAAACCATTGACGGCGGTAAAAATTGGGAAAGAGTCTTATACAAAGATGAAAATACGGGAGCAATTCAAGTGGTTTTCGACCCTAAAAATTCCAACATTATTTACGCAGACCTCTGGGCGGCTCGTCAAGGACCTTGGGAAAATGGGGCGTGGCAAGGTTCAGAAAGCGGTTTATTCAAATCAACGGATGGCGGAAATACTTGGAAAAAACTCACCAAAGGCTTACCAACCGTTGAACAAGGCTTGGGCAGAATTGGCTTTTGCGTTGCTCCAAGCGACCCAAATCGTTTGTACGCAACGGTGGATGCTGGGAAAATGGGCGGAATTTATCGTTCGGATGATGCAGGAGAAAATTGGGTTCTCAGCAATCCAGATGGACGTTTGTGGGGTCGTGGAAGTGATTTTGCCGAAATAAAAGCCGATCCAAAAAACGCAGACATTGTTTACACCGCCAATGTGGTTACGTGGAAATCAACCGATGGAGCAAAAACTTGGACGGCTTTCAGAGGTGCGCCTGGCGGGGACGATTATCATAGAATTTGGATAAATCCTGACAATTCCGACATCATCCTTCTTGCTGCCGACCAAGGGGCAATTATCACGGTGAACGGTGGTGAGACTTTTTCTTCTTGGTATAATCAACCAACCGCACAATTTTATCATGTTAGTACGGACAACGCCTTTCCGTACAATGTCTTGGGCGGACAACAAGAAAGTGGTTCGGTCAGCATTGCTTCACGCAGTAATGATGGTAATATTGGCTATCGTGAGTGGCATCCTGCGGGTGTGGAGGAATATGGATACGTAGCCGCTGACCCACTCGACCCGAACATTATTTACGGTGGAAAAATCTCAAAAACTGACAAACGAACGGGGCAAGTTCAGAACATTGCTCCCGAAGCGGTGCGTTCTGGGAAATATCGTTTTGTGAGAACGGCTCCCGTACTTTTCTCACCCATTGACCCCAAAACGTTATTTTTGGCAGGAAATGTCGTGTTTAAAACCCAAGATGCAGGTAATTCTTGGACGATTATTAGTCCAGATTTAAGCCGTGAAACCTATTCCGATATTCCAGAAAGCGTTGGGATTTATCGTACCGAAGACATGAAAAAAATGGCTCGTCGTGGCGTAATTTATGCCCTTGCCCCTTCGCCAAAAGATATTAATACTTTATGGGCAGGAACGGACGATGGACTGATTCATGTCACAAAAGATGGCGGTAAAAACTGGAAAGACATTACGCCCGCCACGCCTTTAGGAGAGAAAAGTAATTATTGGTTATGGTCAAAAATTTCGATGATTGAAGCCAGTCATTTTGACGTAAACACTGCTTATGTAGCCGTCAATCGCATCCGTAATGATGATATGCGACCACACATCATACGAACACGAGACGGTGGAAAAACTTGGCAAGAAACAGTGAATGGCTTACCAAATGACCCGATAAATTCCGTAAAAGAAGACCCAAATCGTAAGGGATTATTGTTTGCTGGTTCAGAAACTGCCGTTTATGTTTCCTTTGATGATGGCGACCATTGGCAGTCGTTACGTTTGAATATGCCCGCTACTTCCATCCGTGATTTGGTAATAAAAGATGATGATTTGGTCATTGGAACGCATGGACGTAGCTTCTGGATTTTGGATGATATAACGCCTATCCGTCAAATAACGGCAAGTTTAGCGAAATCAGAAGCCATTTTTTATAAGCCACAAAACCCGTATCGAGTGCGTTGGAATATCTACACCGACACTCCAGTTCCGCAAGAAGAAGCCGCAGGGCAAAACCCACCCGATGGAGCCATTTTTGACTATTTTTTGAAAGAAAAAAATCAGGGTGAAGTTACTCTCGAAATTTTTGATACGTTGGGGAAATCGGTTCGTAAATTTTCAAGTTATGATAAGCCTTATAACATCCCAGACGTTAATATTCCTTTGTATTGGATTCGTCCGCAGCAAATCCTTTCTACCGAAGCTGGTTCGCAGCGTTTTGTGTGGGATATGCACTATAAACCTTTGGACGAACCCGTTTCGTACCCCATCGGTGCAACTTACATGGACACCGCACCCGACCCAACTTCGCCTTGGGTTTTGGCGGGAAATTATACCGCAAAAATGACAGTGAACGGTAAAACATACACCCAAACATTCACCATAAAACAAGACCCAAGAATAAAAACAAGTTCTGAAAAATTGAAGCAGATTCATGATATGTCAGTGATTTGTTACGAAGCAAAACAGAAAATTTCTAACAAATTAAGAGAAAATCCACCCAAAGAAACCGAGGTTAAATTGAACAAACTAAAAAATGCGTTCAGTTCAATTTTTAATATTTTGGTTGATACAGATATGCCCGTTACCTCACAGACCATTAAGGCTTTGGAGGAGGTTCAGCGGGAGTTGGTGGGGTTGTAAAACTGTAAATGGTTGTCATTGTGAGGCATGAAGCAATCGGCTGGCTAAAGGGAAAGGCTTTGATATAATAAATTTTGCAGTAATAATTAATGAAAATTATCAGTTTAACGTGAGTTATTGCAATTTTTCTTAGATAAGTACAATTTCATATTTTTTATTAGCATCAAATTTTTCAGTACAATTTGGGAAGTTTGGGAATAAATCAAAATAAGTGTAAGCAATGAGACCAGACGTAAAGTTTACCATGAAATTTTTGGTACTTCGACGCCTTAAATGCTCAATACTATACCTATTTTCAAGAGGTCAAATACCGTTTCAATGAGTCCCCTATGGTTTAAGTAGTATGCTTGTTTAGGAGTAATTTTATCCTCAATTTTAGGCTTGATCTTATCTCTTAATTTAGGGATAAGATCAAGCCATCGTTCTTTAAAAGTTTCTTTTAGTTTGGTCAGATATCCCTTGTCTCCGAAGAGAAATCCTGTGATTTTTTTAGTAAGGCTCTCAGGCAACTCTGCGTTATTGTCTGCCACATTAGCTGGGGCGACTAATTGCCCATACTGATTGATTATAGCATATAATTTGAATCCATAGAACCATCCAATTGAAGATTTTCCCCGTTGAGCAAAGTCCTTAAAGACTTGGTGATTTTTGATTCTTTTATTATGACAAACCACCAATTTAGTCGCATCGACATCGTTTGCTTCGGTTGGACAACTTAAAGCACTACCCCCTAAACTTGGAGTAAATAATATAGCCTTGTTGGTGAGATATGCCATTGAAAACGGGTTGATATAAATTACTAAGAGAACAGTAACTGAATATCTGAAAATTCGTGCAAAAACTCTTTTTGGCGTAGTTGTTGTAACTTAATAGATACCGAATAATAATTTTACACAAAAAAATTAACTGCTCAATGGATTATGTGGATAAAAGATTAGATTTTTTATTGAAAATCAGTAACTTGCATCAAATTATTCACAAATCAAAACTGTTTAAAGCGTTAATAAAGCTACTAAAACAATTAATTAACCTAAACCATGAATCCCTTAGAGTAATGAGCCTTGCCAGAAACTCTATTCATGTAATGTAAAACCAATGGAAAAGACAGTTAAGAACCCCGCCGATTATGGCTATTGTCAAGAAGGCAAAGTCTATCTGAAAAGCTACGCTGAGTATGAAGAACGCCAAATCGGTGTCGTAAGAAACACTGAAGAAGAAGCACTACAATATTTTGTTAATCGCTTCTCTATCGCTGGAAACAAAGTAAGCACCCTGTTTGAACAAGTTGAAGAAGCCCAAAACAAAGGGTCTTATTTAACTAAACTTCTACAACTCCGCAAAAGCCTCACAGAATTTGATGGTCTCGGAAATTTCATTCCTCTGCTCGAACGTTTGGACGGCTTGGAACTGGAACTTCGTGAATTGATTTTGAACAATCAAATCAAAAACCTTGAAATCAAAAAGGCGTTAATTGAGGAAGTTAAAGAGGCTGGAAAGATTGAAGATTGGGCAGTTGCCACAGAAACCATTATGGAAATTAAAGCCAAATGGTTGAAAACGGGTCCTGTTGATAAAAATCTTCAAGATGGCGTGGAAGGTGAATTTGATGAAATCGTTGATGAATTCTTCGTTCGTCGTCGTGAATATTATTCTGAGAAAAATAGAATTATTGACGAAAAATTAGCGACCCTTCAACGTATTGTAGATGATGCCCGTAATTTGCGTTATGAAAAAGACGTTGATGTGGCTTTTGAAACTATCAAAAACCTACAACGTGAATGGAAAACAATTGCGAACGTTCCACCAAAGAAGCAAAGTTTGCTTTGGAAACAATTTAAGCGTTCAAATGACTTCTTTTTCGAGCGTTATAACCGTGACAAAGGCATTGTTACGACCATCAGAATTGACCCAAGAGTTCAACAAATGAAGGAAATGACGACCGAATTGGAGGGATTGTTGAGACTACAATCAGATATTCCAACTACGTCTGAAAAAGCGAAAGGGTATTTGGTGAAATGGAAAGAATTGGCGGCACAAACAAAAACCCTCGACCGCAGCATTGCCGAGCGTTTTAGAAATGTTTGTGATAAGATTTTTGAAATGAATTATCTTTTGCGGGTAATCAGTTATCGTCACCCATCTTTGGACGATAAACCAAGAGTTGAGCAATTGAAAATCATGATTAATCAGATGGATTACATGACTAAAAAAGAGAAAAACGAATTGGATGCGTTCATTACGGATTCTCAATATAGTGGTCAGATGGGTGATAAATTGGTGATGAACAAAATCAATACGCAAAAACGTAAAATTTCGATGAAAGAAACGTTACTAATCGAATTCAAGAAAGAACTTGAAATATTATTAGGACAATAATTTTGAATAGGAGTTATGGCTTTGGTGACACAACCTCAAAATAAGTTACAATATTTTATTAAAAAGCCTTCTCAGTGTGAATTGAGAAGGCTTTTTCCGTATAAATGGCATGGCATGACTTTTTAATTGATATAATTTCATTCAATATTTTTACCAATAAATAAATGGAAACGAAACAAAATACAGAAACCTTTTTGGACATTATTAACGGAGAAACCCCCGTTTTGGTGGATTTTTTTGCCACGTGGTGTGGTCCATGCAAAACAATGTCGCCCATTCTTAAAGACTTTGCTTCTCAAATGGGCGACCGAGTTAGAGTAGTAAAAATTGATGTTGATAAAGCTCCTACGACGGCGGAAACCTATAAAATTCAAGGAGTTCCAACGTTGATTCTTTTCAAAAAAGGAGAAATTTTGTGGCGACAATCGGGTGTTGTTCAGAAGAATCAATTGGTTAAGGTTGTCAATGATTTATCTTAAATTTTAGCCCCGAATGCACGAACAATAAGATTCGTGCACACGGGGCTAAAAATTTAAGATAAAAAATGGAACTACACGTACAAAGGAAATGCCTCCATCCATTTATTGATTTCTGATTTTACTGAACCAATAAATGTTTCGTTATCGTGATTCATTAAAACGCTGTCAATCAATTCCACAATGTGCAACATTTCTGGTTCTTTCATGCCACGAGTGGTCATAGCAGCAGTTCCTACCCGCATACCTGACGTTACAAATGGCGACTTATCATCAAACGGAACCATATTTTTGTTGATGGTAATGTCTGCCTTCACCAAAGTATTTTCAGCCAATTTACCCGTTAATCCTTTTGGACGTAAATCAATAAGCATCAAGTGGTTATCTGTTCCTCCCGAAATAATTTTATATCCTTTATCCACAAAACCCTGAGCCATCACTTTTGCATTACGTTGCAATTGCTCAGCGTATTCTTGGAAATTATCAGTCATTGCCTCTCCGAATGCAATGGCTTTCGCCGCAATTACGTGTTCCAATGGTCCGCCTTGGGTTCCTGGAAAAACGCCACCGTCCAATAAAGCCGACATCATTTTCAATTCACCTTTCAAGGTTGTCAAACCAAATGGATTCACAAAATCATTTCCCATCATAATTAAACCGCCACGTGGACCTCTCAAAGTCTTGTGCGTTGTGGTCGTAACGATGTGGCAATGTTGCATTGGGTCGTTCAATAATCCTTTCGCAATCAAAGCTGATGGGTGAGAAATATCCGCCAATAAAATCGCTCCAATTTCATCCGCAATTGAACGCAAACGAGCATAATCCCAATCACGAGAATAGGCTGATGCACCACAAATAATCAATCTTGGTTGTTCTTTCAAAGCAGTTGCTTCCACTTTATCCCAATCAATCAAACCTGTTTCTTGCTCAACGCCATAGAAAAATGCTTGAAAATATTTACCCGAAAAATTCACGGGTGAACCATGCGAAAGATGTCCTCCGTGAGCGAGATTAAACCCAAGAATTTTATCGCCAGGATTCAAAAATGATAAGAAAACCGCTGCATTCGCTTGAGCTCCTGAATGTGGTTGAACATTTGCCCATGATGCTCCAAAAAGTGCTTTGGCACGGTCAATGGCGATGTTTTCAACTTGATCAACCACTTCACAACCACCATAATAACGTTTACCAGGAAGTCCCTCGGCATATTTATTGGTCAAAACAGAGCCTTGGGCTTCCATGACTTGTTTTGAGGTAAAATTCTCAGAAGCAATCAATTCCAAACCGTATTCTTGACGGTGTGCTTCTTGATTAATTAAATTAAAAACTTCAAGGTCTCTTTCGAGTGTGAAAGTTGCTGTTGTCATCGGTTGTTCAATAATTGAATGAGTGAATGATATAAAGAATAAATATCTTGTTAATAAATCTTGAAATATTCACAAAATCAGTCTGTTAGATTGTTTTATGATGTAAAAATAACGCTTAAAAATGGATTGTAAAACAATTTTTTATTGATTAGTAACTGTGTAATTGGTTAAGATTAAAAGGTAGAACTATACAATTAAAAGTAAATTATTAGTAAAAAGCGTGTATTGAGAATGTTTTGATGTGCTTGTAAGAATTAGTACAAGCTTTGTTAATTATTTGGGTACACTCACAAGTTGTAAAATAACCCATGAAAAGACAATACTCTGTTTCGCTTTGATAATTTTTCTCATTGATGCCACTTTTGCCATTCCAGCAAAACCATAAACGGTTTTCCTATAAAAATCAAATGGCAAGGTAAGCCTGGATTACTTTTGTAGTTCTAACATAAAAAAGAACACAAATGCTACCTTGCCAAGAACA
>JAYVRF010000188.1:0-15715 GCA_043756925.1 Arcicella sp.
CAACTAAAGAAGCAACTGATTGGGTTATTGTTTCAGATGAAGATTTTGACTTTGAATTTGCGGGTTATGATCAAACAGAAACCCAGTCAAAAATTACTAAATATCGTAAAGTAAAAACCAAAACGGGACAAGAATATCACATCGTTTTGGATAAAACACCTTTCTATGCAGAAATGGGGGGACAAGTGGGAGACTCGGGTCAATTAGTAATTAATAATCAACAGATAACAATTTTTGATACTAAAAAAGAGAACGACCTTTTTATTCATATTTCTACGGATAAAAAGGCAGGTGAATTTCTTTCAAATATTGAAGCTAATAATATTGTAACTGCAAAAATAGACATTGCCAGAAGACAAAGAATTACGCAAAATCATACCGCTACGCACTTAATGTTGTCGGCGATGCGTCAGGTTTTGGGTTCTCATATTTCTCAGAAAGGTTCGTTCCAAAGTGAAGAAGTTACTCGTTTTGACTTTGCCCATTTCTCGAAGGTTACGGATGAAGAATTAGCTCAAATTGAAACGATTGTGAACCAGAAGATTCGGGATAATATCAAGTTAGATGAAAAACGAAACGTGCCAATTCAACAAGCCATAGCCATGGGTGCAACGGCAACTTTTGGCGAAAAATACGGTGATTTTGTCAGAGTAATTACCTTCGACCCAACATTTTCTCTTGAACTTTGTGGAGGAACACACGTATCCGCAACGGGCGAAATTGGGATGTTTAAATTCGTAGCTGAAAGTTCAGTTTCTGCCGGTGTACGTCGTGTAGAGGCATACACGGGTGAAAAAGCCTTATCAGTTATCAAGGAACAATTATCAATTATCAGTGAAATTAAAGAGTTATTTAAGGGACAACCAGACATCGTAAAAGCGGTGAAAGCCTTGCAAGAAGAGCGTAATGCTCTATCGAAAAAGATTGAGGTTTTAGAAAACGAAAAGCTCCAAGAGGTAAAAGAAAAATTGTACGCTAAAATTATTTCAGTTGGAGAAATCAATATGATTGCGGAGGTCGTGGGAGTGCCATCAGCCGATGCTTTGAAGCAATTAGCGTATGAATTAAAGGCTAAAATTGGCGATTTATATTGCGTATTGGGGGCAGAAGTAAACGGAAAACCACAATTGGCGGTTATGATTGCCGACAATTTAGTGGTATCAAAAAATCTCAATGCAGGGCAAATTGTCAAAGAAATTGCCAAAGAAATTAAAGGCGGTGGAGGTGGTCAGCCATTCTTTGCAACGGCTGGTGGAAATGACGTTTCTGGGCTTAAAAATGCGGTTGAAAAGGCGAAAAGTTTTGTTTCATAAATGTTTGAAATGTCTGTCATTGCGAGCGTAGCGAAGCAATCTGTTAGCTTTCGAGAAGAGGTTTTTAAACTTATTTCATCATTCCAACAGATTGTCTCACTACGTTCGTAATGACAAGCACTCATAATTTTCAAAAAGCCCTAAAAACGAAACTTTTTAAGGCTTTTTGCTTGTTGATTTTTAAATGTCCAAAATTTTCCCAATACTTCCAGAAACAACCCAACAAGCCATCCAGAAAATGAACGATTTGGGTAGGCAAGGCACGCCATTTCTTTTTGTGATTGATTATGATTTGAAACAGCCAATTGTCTTGACTTTGGAGGAGGTTGAACAAGAAAATATTTTTTATAAAATTAACGACAAAACTAATTTTCCTTTCGGTAAATCGCCTTTGGAGAAACTATTTCACTTAGAGAAATATCCCATCAGTTTTCAAGAATATCAACAATCTTTCGACATCGTAAAACATGCTTTGTTGCGTGGAGATAGCTTTTTAACGAATTTAACTAAGCCAACGCCCATCAAAATTAATTTGTCTTTGAAAGAGATTTTTCAACGAAGTCGGGCGAAATATCAACTCTATTTTAAGGATAAATTCGTTCTTTTTTCTCCCGAAATATTTGTGAAAATTCAAGACGGTGTTATCTCTTCTCATCCGATGAAAGGCACAATTTCGGCAGATATTCCTGATGCTGAAACGGTAATTTTGAACGATAAAAAGGAGTTTGCCGAACATACTACGATTGTTGATTTAATCCGAAATGACATTAGCATGATTTCGGAAAAAGTTTGGGTTGAAAAATTTAGATATATTAGTAGAATTCATACCAACGAAGGGGATTTATTGCAAGTAAGTTCTGAAATATGTGGTAAATTGCCAACGGATTATCAATCCCAAATCGGAACGTTATTATTCAAATTATTACCCGCAGGTTCAATCTGCGGAGCTCCTAAACCTCAGACATTGGCAATTATTAAAGCAGCTGAAAACTATGATAGAGGTTATTACACGGGTGTTTTTGGTATTTTTGATGGAAAAAATTTAGACAGTTCGGTGATGATTCGTTTTGTTGAAAAACAAGAAGATGGGAGTTTGATTTTTAAAAGTGGAGGAGGAATAACTGTTTTTTCCGACACTCGTTCAGAATACCAAGAAATGATTGATAAAATTTATTTGCCAATTTAGTATAAAAGATTTCCAACTGAGATGCACAGTCCTGTTATTGGAATTAACACAACGATACGTCTCAGTTAAAAACCTGTTGTAGTGAAAAATGTGGAAACAAAAAATACATAAACTCTTAGAAACCAACCAAATAGCTTTTGAATCTGTTCAAAATCAATCAGTTTTTGAGTTGATTTTTATTCCAGAAAATCAAATTTATCTACATCTAATTGACCTTCAAACTTTTCAAAATAATGCCCTTCCAGATAATTATTTCCAAGATTTTTCTCATAGAATAAATACTCAAAATCAAAGGATTATTCATCTTTGGGAGGATGTGTATTTATCCAAAACGGACTTAGTTAAATCTCGAATTTTGACGATGTCAGGTAGCTTTACTCGCTTACACGCAAGACATTGTTTTATTGAAAGAATTGACAAATTAACGGCAGATAATTTCCTAAAAATCAATCATTTACAAGGTTCAGTAAAAGCGAAATTTAAGTATGGATTGTTTTTAAAAACCCAATATGTTGAACGTTTTATTGGTAGTGTCGTCTGTGAGGACACAAACAACGGCAACTCAAAAATTACTGTTCCATTATTAATTGCTGTGGCAACTTTCAGCGGAGGTAGAACCATGAAAATAGGAGATAGGAAAGATACTCGTTCATTTGAATTAATAAGATTTGCTACTTTGCAAGGCTATGTGGTGGTTGGTGGAATGAATAAATTATTGAAAGCATTCATAAAAGAACATCAACCAGATGATGTTATGTCTTATGCCGATAGAGATTGGTCGGATGGGAGAAGTTATGATAAATTAGGTTTTACGAAAAATGAAAATAATCTACCTCAATCATTTTATATTAATCTCAAAACCTTGGAACGTTCACCAATTAATTTGCTATCAGAAGATGAATATCTCAAAATTTTCAACACGGGAAGCATCAAATACATTAAGTACGTCCAATCCTTTATTTAGTCCCCTTTAAGTCCTAATTTTGTAATATCAGTTATCAGTAAACAGTTAATTGCTTTGACCGTTCTGTTAAAATTGTTAATTGATAATCGTTAATTGTTAATTGAACATCATGGACTATAATTACAGAGAAGTAGAACAAAAATGGAGACAGTTTTGGGAGGAAAATAAAACCTTCAAAACGGAGATAAATCCCTTAAAACCAAAGTATTACGTATTAGATATGTTTCCGTATCCGTCGGGTGCGGGGCTGCACGTGGGGCATCCGCTTGGGTACATAGCCTCGGATATTATTGCTCGCTATAAGCGTTTGAAGGGTTTCAATGTGCTTCACCCAATGGGTTTTGATTCCTTCGGTTTACCTGCCGAACAGTACGCCATTCAAACGGGACAACATCCTGCCATCACCACCGAAGAAAATATTTCCACTTATATCCGTCAATTAAAACAAATTGGTTTTAGCTATGATTGGGATAGAGAAGTACGTACTTCTGACCCAAAATATTACAAGTGGACGCAGTGGATTTTTATGCAATTATTCAATCATTATTACGATAAAGATGCCAATAAAGCCTTGAAAATCAGCGATTTGATTACTCGTTTTGCTGAATCAGGAAATAAATCTGTCAATGCCGTTTGTGATGAAGATACGTCTGATTTTTCGGCAGAACAATGGAACGGAATGACTGAATACGAACATCAAACTTTATTGTTGAAATACCGTTTGACTTACCCCGATGAATCTGTGGTGAATTGGTGTCCAGGATTGAAAGCGGTTTTGGCAAATGATGAAATAAAAGATGGCGTTTCAGAACGAGGTGGTCACCCTGTTGAACAACGAAAAATGAAGCAATGGGCCATGCGAATTACTGCTTACGCCGACCGTTTGATTGACGGTCTGAACGAAGTGGATTGGTCAGAATCCATGAAAGACCAACAGCGTAATTGGATTGGCAGAAGCACGGGAGCTTCCGTTCGATTTTCGTTATTCGATGCTCGAAGTTCGGACAACGAACATCAAACATCGAACAACGAAAAACCAATGTTTATCGAAGTCTTCACCACCCGTGTCGATACTATCTACGGTGTTTCTTTTATGGTAATTGCCCCAGAATTGGAATCAGTGCCATTTTTGACAACCCCCGAACAAAAAGAAGTCGTTGAAGAATATGTGAAATGGGTAGCCTCAAGAACGGAATTAGACCGAATGTCGGAGGTTAAAAAAGTGTCGGGCGTATTCACAGGGAGTTACGTAATTAATCCATTCAACAACGAAAAAGTGCCTATTTATTTGGCGGATTACGTTTTGGCGGGTTACGGAACGGGTGCGGTGATGGGCGTACCTTCGGGCGACCAACGTGACTGGAATTTTGCCACACATTTCAATTTGCCAATCGTGCCAATTCTGGATGCTCAAAAGGATATGGACGTTCAGGCTGATAATACCAAAGAAGGAAAATATATTAATTCGGGGATTATTAATGGTTTGGAATACAAAGAAGCTACCAAAGTTTTAACGCAATTTTTGGAAGAAAAAGGCATCGGAAAAGGTAAAATTCAATACCGTTTGCGGAATGCCGTTTTCAGTCGTCAGCGTTATTGGGGCGAGCCTGTACCAGTGTATTTCAAAGATGGGTCGGGCGGCGAACCGTCGGGCGGCGAACCGTCGGGCGGCGAACCGCTGCCTTATTTAATTGAAGAATCTGAATTGCCTTTGACCTTACCAGTAATTGACAAATACCTTCCAACCGATACGGGAGAGCCACCTTTGGGACGTGCGGAGGGTTGGAAATATAAAGGAGAATACGGGTATGAATTGAGTACGATGCCAGGCTGGGCGGGTTCTTCATGGTATTGGTACCGTTATATGGATGCTCAGAATGAAATAGAATTTGCTTGCCAAGAATCAATTAATTATTGGAAAGCCGTTGATTTGTACATCGGAGGCTCCGAACACGCCACGGGACATTTATTGTACAGCCGTTTCTGGAATAAATTTTTGAAGGATTTAGGACTTGTTCCCGAAGAAGAATTTGCCAAGAAATTAATTAATCAAGGCATGATTCAGGGGCGGTCTAATTTTGTGTATCGGGTGAAATCATTAGTAGGAGAGGGCAAGAACCCTGTTTTTGTATCTTTTGGATTAAAATCACAATTTGATGTTTCAGACATTCATGTTGATGTAAATATTGTGAATAATGATGTCTTAGACACAATAGCATTTAAAGCCTGGAGAGAAGATTTTGCTAATGCTGAATTTATTTTAGAGGATGGTAAATACGTTTGTGGTGTGGAGATTGAGAAAATGTCAAAATCTAAGTACAATATTGTCAACCCGGATATTTTAGTGGATAAAGTGGGTGCTGACACCTTGCGTCTATACGAAATGTTTTTGGGTCCTTTGGAACAAGCCAAGCCGTGGAATACCAACGGCATTGACGGTTCATTCCGTTTTATTAAGAAAGTTTGGCGTTTATTTTATGACGACCAAGATAATTTAAAGCTAAAAGATGAAACCCCAACGCCTGCCGAATTAAAGGTTTTGCATACTGCTATCAAGAAAGTTGAGGAGGATTTGGAACGTTATTCTTTCAATACGGTTGTTTCGACTTTGATGATTTGTGTGAATGAATTAGGTACGTTAAAATGCTCTAAAAAGGCTATTTTGCAGGAATTGGTCATTTTGATGTCACCATATACGCCACACATTGCGGAGGAATTATGGACTATTTTGGGTAACGAGGCGGGTACAATTTCTTACGCAAACTTCCCTAAATTTAATCCTGCTTATTTGGTAGAAGCTAATTTTGAATATCCAATTTCTATCAATGGAAAAGTAAGAGCGAATATTTCATTCCCAACGGATGCTCTTCCTGCGGATATTGAGGCAGGGGTTTTAGCGAATGAAATTGTGCAGAAATGGTTGGAAGGTAAGGCTCCTAAAAAGGTAATTGTGGTGCCAAAACGGATTGTGAATGTGGTTCCTTGAAATTTTAGAACGCAGGCTGGGTTTAACCCACAATGGAACGGACAGCCTGCGTTAATACTACGGATTTTCCGTAAGTATTAGAGATTTTATAGATAAAGGGTAAATGAGTTACTCATCAACTCATTATTGATTAAATTTCTTGACATTTAATTTGTAAATCCTTATCTTTGCACCTCTATTTATAAAATAAGATTTAAACAAAAACATAATATGCTGATTATCAATATCAAAGAGAACGAGTCAATCGACAAAGCGTTAAAAAGATTTAAGAAAAAATTTGAAAAAACTGGTGTAGTTAAACAACTTCGTCGTCGTAGTGCATTCATTAAGCCATCAATTACACGTCGTACTGAGATGATTCGTGCTTCTTATAAGCAAATAACTTACGGTAACGAAGAGGCATAGGTCTTTGACTTGATTTTTCATAACATTTATGTTATCAATTTAATCGTGAATTAAGCCGATAACCGTCAGCAACAAAAAGCGTTAGAATAAACTTAACAGTTCATTTTAACGCTTTTTTTAATGGAACGCTGAATAACGTAACGCAGATAAGACTCGCCGTTCTATAAAATTATGAATGAAGTAATTTCTTTTTTTCTTAAATATATTAAGTACGAGAAGCGTAGTTCTGACCATACAACTACCGCTTACGGGATTGATATGAAGCAATTTGCGGAGTATTTATTGAAATCCTACGATTTTCATCATCCAGAACTCGCTGATTTTCAGATGATTCGTTCTTGGATTGTTTCCATGGTGGAAATGAAGATTGAAAATCGTTCTGTGAATCGGAAAATTGCTACTTTGCGGACTTTTTATAAGTTTCTATTACAAAAAAAAGTAATCGAAAAAGATCCGATGATAAAAATATCGGTGTTGAAAACCAAGAAAAATATTCCAGAATTTGTTCGGGAAAAAGAATTAGATAATCTGCTGGATGATGTTGAATTTCCAGATGATTTTGTGGGTGTACGAGACAAACTGATTTTGGAATTATTGTACGGAACTGGAATGCGTTTGTCGGAATTGATAGATTTAAAAGAACGAGATATTGACTTTTATAGTAGAACGGTAAAGGTTTTGGGAAAACGAAACAAGGAAAGAGTTATTCCGATAAATCAACCGTTGGTAAAATTGATTCAAGATTATCAAAACTTCAAAAATTCGGAAGGATTAATGCAGGAGTATTTAATCGTTTCAGAGAGAGGAAATCAAGCCTATCCCGTTATGATTCAACGGATTACGAAGAAATATTTAAGTTTAGTAACAACACTCGCCAAGAAGTCTCCACATATTTTAAGGCATTCTTATGCTACGCACTTACTTAATAATGGAGCAGAATTAACGGCAATTAAAGACCTTTTGGGACATACTTCACTTTCGGCTACGCAAGTTTATACGCACAATTCGATGGAGAAAATTAAGAAAATTTATCAACAGGCACATCCGAAGGCGTGAGGGTTAACAATAAAAAACTCTACTCAAAATCATCCATTGAAAGATTCGCTTGTCTCAAAATAGAACGGAAAGTACCCATCGGAATTACTCTTCTATCCGCAGGTAAAATAACATTCAACGTCGGATTTCCTACTTTTCTGTACTTTTTGTGACTGCCTTTTTGTGAGATAAATTCGAAACCATTTTCTGAAAGAATTTTGGCAATAAAATGGAAGAGAACAATTTAGGCATAAGTCAAAAAAGCGTTGTGAATAAATGGGTTTAAAATTTGTGAAAAATTTATGTTTGGTTGGTCTTCAAAATACAAACTCAAAGCCTCCTCCAAATTCACCAAAGCCTCTTCTCGGTTATCTCCAAAACTTGAAACGTCCACGTTGAGACATTGAGCCACAAAATGCTCACCTTCTTGCCAAACCACACTTGAATATTTTATATTTTTCATTTCTGTAAATATTTGTTTCTGAAATATAAAAAGACTTGACAAAATTGCCAAGTCTTTCGTTTAATCTCTACTTAAAATCCTCCTCATCTTCATCAAATTTGAAATTATCCAAATCGAATAATGAATCGGTTAAATCTTTGAATTGCAAGCCTTTTTCTACAGTTTTCTTAGCAATTATTGAGAATTCTGACAATCCGTGCAAGACGAATTCCATCATAAATAGCTTCTCACGTCCTTGCATTTGTGGATAAACTTTTTCGATTAAATCATCCAATCCATCAATCGTTCTGAGTCGGGCCGAATAGTCTTTATCACCGCTATCATTTAAAATATCCATCATATTTCCGTCCATAAACCAGTCTATAATGGGTTTGTATGGATTCTTTCCAGCCTTATCTTTTGCCGCTTTTTTGATTTTTTCTGGATCGGGGAAATAATTTAAAAACTGCGTTCTTATGGCTTTTCCGATGAGGTTTTGAGCCACAATTACTGGTCCTTCCACCTCGCCTTCATAAACCAATTCTACTTTCCCGCACACCGCAGGAATCACCCCAACAAGGTCAGCTACTCGCACGTAAGTCTTATCTTCACCATTCAATAATGCACGTCTTTCAGCCGTAGAAATCATGTTTTCATAGGCTGAAATGGTCATACGGGCAGATACGCCTGATTTTGCATCCACAAACTCAGAGGCACGGGCTTCAATGGCAATTTGCTCAATTAAATCATCCATGATGTGGTTGGTCGTAACCATTTCCTCCTGTCCATCTTTCAATTTTGCTTCCTGCAAAGTAATCTTTTTACCAATTTCTAACGTCTTTGGATAATGCGTAACTATTTGAGAATCAATACGGTCTTTCAATGGCGTAACGATTGAACCACGATTGGTATAATCTTCTGGATTGGCGGTAAAAACAAACTGCAAATCCAAAGGCAAACGGATTTTGAAACCACGAATTTGAATGTCGCCTTCTTGCAAAATATTGAACAAAGAAACTTGAATACGAGCTTGTAAATCGGGCAGTTCGTTAATCACAAAAATACAACGGTGCGAACGTGGAATCAGTCCGAAGTGAACCACTCTTTCGTCAGAATATGGTAATTTCAATGTTGCCGCTTTGATTGGGTCAGCATCACCGATAAGGTCAGCAACGGATACATCGGGCGTTGCTAATTTTTCGGTATAACGGTCATTACGGTGCATCCAACTCACAGGCGTTAAGTCGCCGTGTTCAGCAATTAAATCTTTGGCAAAACGAGAAAGTGGTTGCAATGGGTCATCGTTTAATTCCGAACCTTTCACAACTGGAACATATTCGTCCAAAAGATTGACCATTAAACGGGCGATACGGGTTTTTGCTTGTCCACGAAGCCCCAAAAGATTAATGTGATGTTGTGAAAGAATAGCACGTTCCAAATCAGGAATTACGGTATCTTCAAATCCCCAAATTCCTTCAAAAACTTTCTCTTTATTTTTAATTTTTACGATAAGATTTTCTCTTAATTCGTCCTTAATAGATTTTGGTTGATACCCCGACGATTTCAATGCACTGAGCGTATTGATTTTTAAAAGATCGCTTGATGTTAGGTTTTTGTAATGCATTATTGTTAGTTTTATTCCTTTTTGTAAAATATTTATTCTTACTATTACAAACAAGATATATCCCAAAAAGTTCTTTCACGATTACGATAAACAAGTATAGCTTTTGAAATTATTTAGTTTACTTTGCAACAAATATTCATGATTAAATATAAAACTGTGCGAAAAATAAATTTACTATTATTGGTCTTCTTGGGTATTAACTTTGTAGTTTTTACAAAAAACAAGCCTTTACCAAAACCCAAATGGGTACAACTTTTCAACGGTAAAAACTTGAATGGTTGGAAACCGAAAATCGTAGGATTTCCAGTTGGAGAAAATGCCTACAATACATTTCGAGTCGAAAATGGTATTTTAAGTACTCGATACGACCAATATAAAAGTTTTGATAATCAGTTTGGTGCTTTGTATTTTAAGAAAAAGTACGCCAATTTTAGAATAAAAGTGACGTACAGGTTTGTGGGAGAAACCGCTCCAGGAGCACCAACTTGGGGTTTTAGAGATGGTGGCGTTCAGTTTTATTGTCAAGACCCGAATACAGTGGAGAAAATGCAAAACTTTCCAGTATGTTTGGAATATAATCTGCACGGTGGAAACGGAAAAGATGATAATCCCTTGGGTGAAATCTGTGCCAATGGTATCTATGTAACCGTGAATGGAGACAAAAATAAGGCTTACTGTACACCCGCAACGGTGAAACGTACCTTTCATGGTGACCAATGGGTAACTTTAGAAATTAATGTAAAAGATGGTAAAATGGCTCATTTTATAAACGGAGAGAAAGTTTTGGAATACGAAAACCCTCGATTTGATTCAACTCATCCTGTTGGTAAAACCTTTATTGTTAATGGAAATGATGCCGTAACAAATGGCTATATTTCGCTACAATCTAACAGTCACCCGATGGATTTTAAGTCGATTGAGATAATGGAATACTAAGAGATTTATGTTAACATACTTGAGTTTATGAAAAAGGCTATCCCAAAATATTTTGAGATAGCCTTTTTGTAATTATTAATTATTTTCTATCGTACATCTTTTTTTCGATTATTCTCATAATCCTCAAAAATAAACTCTCCAAGCCCTTTCAACGATGAATAATAGGCACGTCCATTATTAATTTTGGTAAATTCTTGCACAAATTCTTTCAAATATTGATCTTTGGCAATCATAAAAGTCGTTACTGGAATTTTCAATCTTCTGCATTGTGCCGCCAATGTTAGGGTCTTGTTCAGAATCTTTTTATCTAAACCAAACGAGTTTTTATAATACTTAATTCCTTCTTTCAAACAAGTTGGTTTACCGTCCGTAATCATGAAAATTTGCTTATTCTTATTCTTTCTTCTTCTCAACAAATCCATCGCTAATTCCAATCCTGCCACCGTGTTTGTGTGATAGGGTCCAACTTCCAAATACGGTAAATCACGCACTTGAATCTGCCAAGCATCATTTCCGAAAACAATTACGTCCAACGTATCTTTTGGATATTTGGTCATAATCAGTTCCGCCATCGCCATTGCTACTTTCTTAGCGGGTGTAATTCTGTCTTCACCGTAAAGAATCATCGAATGCGAAATATCAATCATCAATACCGTGGAAGTTTGAGCTTTATACTCCTTGTCCATGATTTCGAGGTCATTTTCGGTAAGCATAAAATTTTCCACACCGTTGTTAATCTGAGCATTACGAATAGATTCAGTCATGGCAATTTGCTCCATCGAATCCCCAAATTGAAATTCTCGGCGGTCAGTATTGTTCTCATCACCCATGCCTTGATAAGGCGTACGGTGATTACCAGAATTGTTGGTTTTCTTTAATTTACCGAAGATTTCGTCCAAAGATTGCTTGCGGATTGATTGTTCCCCCTTCGCCGTGAGGACTTGTTGTCCTTGTCCATCTTCGTTTTTTTCTTCACGGATGTAACCCTTATCCTTCAAATCCTGAATAAAATCAGCGATTCCGTAAGATTCGTCCGTTAGATTATATTGTTTGTCCAATTGCGTAATCCACGACAAAGCCTCGGAAACATTTCCCGCCGTCATGGTAATTAATTGGTTGAAAATATCGATCAATTGGTCGAACTTGGCTTTTTTGCCATCTTCCTGTTCGGAGGGTATAAATTCTGAAAAACGATAGCCTAACATATTTGTATTGCGGATTTAGATTTTTTGATTGCAGATTGTCGTGTGTGAGATTCTGTAAGAAATTGTCTTGTGAAATGTCTCACCGTATGTTCAAGATTAAAATTTTCGGTAACAAATCCTTTAATCTCACGAATTTAAGTTCGGACAATATTTTAACAACGAATAATTCTTACAAGTTCTTGCCTATTTAATCTTTTCGCCTTTCAATTCTTCCAACGTAGCATATTCCAAGGCTTTTTCGTGGGTCGCTTCCAATACAACGGGCGGGGCAACACCTGCATCGTAGGCTTCTTTCCAACGGGCGGCACACAAACACCATTTATCTCCCGCTTTCAAACCTGGAAATCCGTAGGTTGGGGAAGGCGTTATTAAATCATTGCCACGGGCTTTTGAGTATTGTAAAAATTTGTCTGTAACGATGGCAGCCACCACGTGAATACCTCTATCAGCCGCCCCCGTTGAGCAAAAACCGTCCCTGTAAAAACCCGTCAAGGGTAATACTCCAGCAATTTGCAGTTCCGTACCAAGCACGTTCTTTTCGTCTTTTTTCGTTTGATTTTCCATTTTTTTCTTTAGGTTTGTTTCAGCCACAGGTCCACAACCAGGTTTTGATTGATTGGCAAGGCTTTTGTTTTGTGCTATGGATAAAGTTGAAATCAATAGGAAAGAGGTTGTTATTAAGGTCTTCATATTTTATATGATTTTTTGTTCGATTCTACCTAAATTTGAATTCGTCAGATTAGAGGATTTTTTGGATTAATACTTCGATTACAAAATCCTAAAAATTCGTTAATTTGACGAGTCAAAATTCAGATAATATACACAAATGAACTATTGTAGAACATGATTGTTTTGAAGGATTTTGGGCGGAGGGGTGAAATTGGTATCTTTGTTAATATAAAAGTAAAAGCATAAATGAAAGTATTAAAATTCGGAGGAACCTCTTGTGGGACTGTTGCCAGCATCCAATCAGTATTGAATATCATCAAAGCCAAGCAAGCTAAAGGCGAAACCGTTGCTGCCGTTTTCTCAGCGATGGGTGGCGTTACGAACAAACTCATTGAAGCGGGACGTTTGGCTACGGAGAACGACCCAACCTATTTTGATTTAGTAAGAGAAATTGAAAATCGTCATTTTGAAGTCGTTAGGGCATTAATTGATGTAAAATCTCAATCAAAAGTCTTTGCCAATATTCGTACAATTATCAATGAATTAGAAGATTTATTGAAAGGTGTTTCGTTGATTCGTGAAATATCTGCCCGTACTTCCGACCTCATCGTGAGCTTTGGAGAAAGACTTTCCACGACTTTAATTTACGAAATTCTCCATGCACAGGCCTTTGATTGTCAGTATTTGGATGCTCGTAAGGTGATTCGTACTGATGATAATTTTGGCATTGCAAATGTAAATTTTGAGGTAACGAATCGTCAAATTCAAGATTATTTCTCGAAAACAAAATCCCTCCAACTCATCACGGGGTTCATTGGTTCGACTGAAAAAGGCGAAACTACTACCCTCGGACGAGGAGGTTCAGATTATACAGGTTCAATTTTTGGGGCGGCTTTGAATGCCCAAGAAATTGAAATCTGGACGGATGTTGACGGCATGATGACCGCCGATCCACGCAAGGTAAAAAATGCGTTCACCATTCCGACTATCACGTATTCGGAGGCAATGGAATTGACGCATTTTGGGGCAAAAGTGATTTATCCGCCTTCGTTGCAACCCGCTTTTGCTAAAAATATTCCGATTAGAGTTCTTAATACTTTCAATTCAGATTTTGTCGGAACGGTTGTAAATCGAGTTTCAGAGCCCTCTGAGTACATTATTACGGGTATTTCTTCGATTGATAATTTGGCTTTGGTCAATTTGCAAGGCTCTGGAATGATTGGCGTTGCGGGAGTTTCTGCCAAATTATTTACGGTTTTGGCGAAGCATGAAATTTCGGTAGTTCTCATTTCTCAGGCATCATCAGAACACTCGATTTGCTTCGCCATCAATCCCTCGGCATCCGCCAATGTGAAGGCGATCTTAGAAAATGAATTTAAAAATGAGATTGCCGTTGGTGATGTTGAAGGCATTGACATTCAAGAAAATCTGTCGGTTATTGCCGTAGTGGGCGAAGGAATGCGTCGCAACACGGGTGTGAGTGGAAAGTTGTTTTCGGTGTTAGGTAAGAATGGAATCAACATTGTTGCCACTGCCCAAGGTTCGTCAGAACTGAACATTTCCGTGGTAATTGAAAAGAAAGATATTTCAAAAGCATTAAATGTTATCCACGATTCATTCTTCTTTTCGCAAGCTAAAACCTTAAATTTGTTTTTAGTAGGAACGGGACTGATTGGCAAAGCATTGTTAGAACAATTACAAGGGCAAGAAAATTATCTTTCAAAATATAAAGGTTTGAAAGTTAATTTAGTAGGAGTAATGAATTCTCGAAAAATGCTGATTGATTCACAAGGAATTGAGTTAGCTTTATGGGAAAGTGAACGAGATTCAAGGGGTAAAAAATCGGAAATTTGGGAGTTTGTGGAAGAAGCAAAACGCTTGAATTTACCTAATTCCGTATTTGCGGATTGTACGGCAAATAAAGAAATTCATAATTTTTATTTAGGATTATTTGAAGCTAACATTTCCGTAGTTACGCCAAATAAAGTAGCCAATTCTGGACGATACGATGATTATGCTTTATTGCACAGAACGGCATTAAAAAAAGGCGTAAAATTCTTGTATGAAACCAACGTTGGGGCAGGTTTACCCGTAATTAATACGCTACAAGGGTTGATTGCTTCGGGCGATAGATTCGAGAAAATTGAGGGCGTTTTATCGGGAACTTTGTCCTATATTTTTAATAATTTCAAGACGGGCGTAAAGTTTGTGGATATTGTGCAGGAAGCCAAGATCAAAGGCTATACCGAACCCGACCCAAGAGAAGATTTGAGCGGAATGGATGTGGCAAGAAAGATATTGATTTTGGGCAGAGAAATTGGCTTACGCCTTGAACCAGAAGATGTTACGATAGAAAAGCTATTGCCTGAAAACTGCGAAAAAGCCCCAACTGTAGAAGATTTTTTCAAGGAATTAGAAGTGTCAAACGTCTATTTTGAAAATATGGTAAACGAAGCCGAAGCCAAAGGAGAAGTGTTGCGTTTTATTGCTTGTTTAGAAAATGATAAAATTAATATCGGGGTAAAAAGCATCGGGAAAACGCACCCATTCTACATGATGGACGGAGCCGATAACGTAATATCCTTCACCACAAAACGCTATCACGACCGCCCCTTGGTCATTAAAGGACCAGGAGCAGGAGCAGAAGTAACGGCCTCGGGCGTGTTTGCGGATATTGTGGCGATTGGGAGTTATTTGGGGTAGGTTTTGTCTAACTTTAAGGAAAATTAAATTTTAATGATATAAGCTTAGAATTAGAAAATGTACAACCTGAGCATATTCCTGTTTTAGAGAATTGGCTAAGGTTTTGAATATTAAAATAAGAAAAGAAAAAACTTTATCTAATCTCAATAAAGTAGGTAATTCTAAAACTAAAAATATTGCTTGATGCAATGAATAAAAAGCTATTTACGTCCTACATTTAAACATTAAAATGAAAATTCATGAAAGC
>JAYVRF010000189.1:0-15604 GCA_043756925.1 Arcicella sp.
CGCAACTTTCAAAATCACTTCCAGAGATAATGTTTCCAAAGTTAGAAACGAGTTAAAGGAGAAAGACAAACAGCTTTCTGCCTACGAATCTGCTACAAAACTCGAAATAAAGAATTAGAAATTCGCTCAAAGCACATCAAAAGTTTGAATGAACAGGTTGATTTTTTGAAGAAAACCAACTCAAAATTATTGGATAGAATGACAAACCTTACACTCATGAGTAAGGCAGGGGCGGATAGTATGCGAAAATCAATGGAGACCGATTAATGAACAGAGCCAATATATCGAAAATATAACGGCTGCCATTCAACGAAAAGATTCCTTGAATTTGTCGTTCATAGTAACTTTGAAACGGATGATTAATTACGAAATTTCGGATGAAGATTTTAGCGTAAAGGCAAGAAAAGGATTAGTTTATATCTCAGTTTCGGATAAAACATTTTTCTCTTCTAATAATGCTAATATAAATCAGAAGGGGGGAAATACAATCGAAAAAATCGCAAAAGCCCTCAACAGACATCCTGACTTTGATATTTTAGTGGAAAGTCATACCGATAATTCACCAATTTCAACGGATGGTATCAAAGACAATTGGGATTTGAGTGCTAAACGTACCACTGCCCCCACCAGATTATTGCAAACTCGTTTTGGCGTGCAACCGATAGAATTTTAGCGGGTGGACGTTCAGAATATACCCCGAAGGAATACACAGGAATAAAGCCAAACAAGAAATTAAATCGAAGAATTGAAATTACCATTATGCCCAAATTAGACCAATTTTTCAGGCTTTGGTTAATGGACAAGTGAAGTGACAGTTAACAGTGGATAATTAACAGTTATCAGTTAAAACTTTGTCTTAAATTATACCTAATTTTCAACGGTTAATTGATAACTGTTAACTAAATTACTGATTTCCTAAAATAATTGGGGCATTTCCTTTTCCCATGATAATTACTTTTGTATTCGGTGATTTTGCGATTTCTTTTTGGGCTAAAATTGATTCGTATTGCAACTGTTTGTCACTTAATCCTGTTGAAAGAATTCGTTGATAATCGGCAATCCCTTGTGCTTCCACACGCTTACGTTCAGCTTCTTGCTTCTCTTTTTGCAAAACAAATTGCATTTTTTGAGCATCTTGTTCTGCATTAATTTTTGATTCAATCGTTGCCTTTACAGAAGCTGGAAGCATAATATTTCTTACCAATAATTGCTCTAAAAGTAATCCTCTCGAACGAAAATCTTTCTCAATAGATTTAAAAATTCCATTCTGAAAAGCATCTCTTTTTGTCGAATAAAGTGCCACTGCATCGTAATAAACGGCATTATCTCTAATTTTTGTACGAGTGATTGGACGAACAATTTTGTTCTGATAATCAACTCCAATTTCTCTCAAAATCCTTGGAGCTTCAGTAGGAATTACTCTGTACAAAACTGTTAAATCAATGACAACTTCCAAACCGTCCGCCGTCAAAACTCTGATAGCATCATCACCCTGTTGATTGCCTTCGTCATGGACGGCAGACATCGTATAATTCTGAGTTTTGATGTCAAACGTTTCAATTTTAGCCAAAGGATTTACAAAATTCAATCCGCTTGTTAAGGTGCTTGGTCCAACATTACCAAATAAAGATTGCACCCCTACTTCACCCGCACCAATTTGCTTAATACCCGATGAAAGCAAGCCTAAAACAATAAAAATTATTCCAACCACTTTTATAGGGCGAGAAAAACGGGCAATTGTCAATGAAGGTGTGTTTATGGCAAATCCAGCCATTAATGCCACAATACCTAAAAAAATTAAGAACATTGTTTTTGTGTTTAAACTGTTATTTAAAAAAACGTTTTGGTTGATATGATTCTGCAAAAAAACAAAACCGTACCAAATATTAACTACTTGATACGGTTTTGTTCTAAAATATTATGGAAGGTCTTTTTAAGGTATGAAGTGATAGGTATGAGGTCATACCTATCATAGCCCTATTCCCAAACGTTGATAAATGAAACTCATTAACCAAGCGGGTCCAATCATTAAAAACTGTAAATCTTTTAAAAAAGAAGGTTTTTTGCCTTCTACTTTATGACCCCAGAATTGTCCAATCCAAGCCAACACAAAAACGGTTACTGAAACCTGCCAAAGCGGTACAAAACCTGATAAGTCAATCAAGTGACAAAGATAAACGCACAATGAAGTGAAAAGTAATAACCCAACAGTGAGTGATTTTGATAGCGTAAAGTAGTAAATTAAAGTAAATGAAAGAATGATTAATGCGACATTTCCTTGCATTTCTCCCAAACTAAAAAAAGGTAGTTTAATACTGAAAAGTAAACCAACTACACTGAAGAAAATTAGCGGAACGCATATCCAATGGACAGTTTTGTTGATGGGATTTTGGTGACTTTCGCCATATTCGGCAAGCCATTGGTTGATGGTTTTCATAAGATTTTAGTGATTTTAATGGGTTAAAATAAGTTCAAAACTACAATATTTTCTTTGAATAGTCAAACAAAATATTGGTTTTGTGAAGTATTTATTGATGTTTATCAATTCTGGATTTATCAACTTAAACCTACTATTTTCTTTACCTCTCCGTCAAAATCTTGTATCTTCGTGAACTATTTTTATCCTAAAATTTGTCAGAAAGTGTTTATTGAACCCTACCACAACCAACATCAACAAAACGAAAAACGCATAGGCTGGATTGAAGTAGTCTGCGGTTCAATGTTTTCTGGAAAAACCGAAGAACTTATCCGCCGACTAAATCGGGCGAAAATTGCTAAGCAAAAAGTGGAAATTTTTAAGCCCGCTTATGACACTCGCTATCACGATGAAAATATTGTTTCGCATAATTCCATGTCTATACGTTCAACGCCGATTCAGGCACCGCAAGAAATTTTGTTGCTTTCGGGAGATTGTGATGTGGTGGGAATTGATGAAGTACAATTCTTTGATTCAGAAATCGTTGAGGTTGTAAATAAATTGGCTGATTCGGGTAAAAGAGTGATTGTCGCAGGATTAGATATGGATTTTCAAGGCAAACCTTTTGGGCCAATGCCCGCACTGATGGCAGTTGCCGAATACATTACAAAGGTTCATGCCGTTTGTATGATTTGTGGAGATGTTGCCAATTATTCATACCGCAAAACGCCCGTTCAAGAACAAGTGATGTTAGGCGAAACCGATAGCTACGAAGCAAGATGCAGAAAGTGTTTTCATTTATGATAGGTCTCAGGTATGAGGTTGTAGGTATGAGGTATGAGGTATTCAGCCATTTCATTCTGTGGTTGGTGTTCATGGGGTCGCCCAGACCAATTCCAACTTGCGTAAGCAATTTGAGCCGTTTAACTATCACTCGACTTACTAAATTATTTATCCTTTTTCACTTCCTCTTTCCCACTGAAAACTTCTTAATTCCAAAGACAAACGCACAAATCGGCACGTGGCGTACGCATTTTAACTACCTCAATACCAAAGACTTAGCCATTGTTGAGAAGAATATTTATTGCGTTACTGAAAATGGATTTTTCTATTATGATACCGAAGCAAAACAAACCGTGAAACTCTCAAAAATTGATGGATTTACTGAGACTGGTATTACGAAAATTGGGTATAATTTATCTTTAAAAACGCTTGTAATTACTTATCAAACAGGTAATATCGACCTTTTGACGGTTAACACAAAAGGTGAGCCTATTAAAATTATTAACATTCCGTTACTGAAAGAATCAGCTTCCATTCAAGGAAACAAGGCGGTAAATCATATCCAAATTAAAGATAAAATTGCTTATTTAGCGTATGATTTTGGTTTGGTTTTATTGGATATTGAGAAGCAAGATATTCGGGAAACTTATCAAAATTTGGGAGATAATGGTTCCTCAATTAATGTTTATAAAACCGTTCTTACGCCAGATAGCATTTATCTTTCTACTTCGCAAGGTATCAGAAGGGCAAAGTTTGCTCCGAGTGTAAACCTTCAATTTTTTGGAAATTGGAAAACCTTAATTGCCAAGAACTTATCCATCAGTAATTTTCAAAATGAAATTATTTTAGCTTCTGATTTAGGAGAGATTTTTACTTTTCAGAATGGTAAATATGGAAATTTTATAAATTTCTCTGGTAAAATTGAAGACATTGAATTAGTTAATAATCAAGAATATTTTATCAAAACTTTGAATTCAGTTAGTATTTTGAGTAATGTCAATTTACAGATTACTAAAATTAACGAAAGTAAAATTCGAGAAACCCGACAACTCAAATCCGAGACTATTGGTAAATATTGGATTGCAGATTATAAAAATGGCTTATTGAGCAATTCAGAAGGGAATTTTAAAAGTTATAGTCCAAGTAGTCTGGATACACTTTATCAAATTCGACGGGATTCAATCGTGCTGGATTTGGATGGAAATCGGTGGATTAGGCAAGGGAATTTCGGTGGAATTTTAGTAATAAGTTCAAAAAATCAACGCCAATTCGTTTCAACAGGTGCAGGTTCCGGAAATCTGCCAAGTGAAAACGTAAAAAGTTTAGCCTTAGACCGTGATGGGCAAATGTGGGTAGGAACGGACAAGGGCGTAGTAGTTTTTGATAATCCCAATGCCGTTATTAGTGGTAAGAATTTTGATGCTTATACGCCCGTGTTCGAACGAAGGAGACTTTTAGGCAATGAAATCATAACTTCAATTGCCATTGATGGAGGCAACAGAAAATGGATGGGAACTCGAAACGGCATCTTTTTATTCAATTCCGATGGCACGGAATTAGTCAGTAATTTTAATGAAAAAAACTCACCTTTACCATCAAATGAAATCTCATACATCACGGCTGAACTCAATACTGGCGAAGTTTATATCCGTACGCCAAAAGGCATGGTTTCTTATCGTGGCACGGCAACGGAGGGAACTTTAAAACAAGATGAGAGTGGCGTAAAAGTGTTTCCAAATCCTGTCAGACCCGATTTTGATGGAACAATCGGCATTGAAGGATTAGTGGAAAATGCTTTTGTAAAAATTACGGATATTGCGGGAAATTTAGTGTTTGAAACTCGTGCCAATGGTGGAACCGCCGTTTGGAATGGAAATACTTTATCAGGCGGACGAGTAAAAACGGGAATTTATTTGATTTTTAGTGCCAATGCAAAAGGAGAAGAAACTTTGGTGAGTCGTCTGGCGGTAGTAAAATAATAAAATGGAAGAAGTAATCAATCATAATTTTGAAGGAAAAATCTGGAACACAACGTTTTCAGAACAATATTGTGTCTTAGAAATTAGAGATGAATTAACTCGACAAGTTAGTTTTTCTTGTATTAACTTGCTGACTGGCGAGATGATATGGGAAAACATAACACCTGAAAAGTCTTGGTGGTTAAGTTTAGTCGGTATTTTTGATGAATATTTAATCTTACATAAATATTCATCCAATCAAAAACCTGAACCCGAAGCAGTATTGATTTTAAATATTCAAACAGGAAATATATTTGAACGTATAGATGATTGGGCTTTTTTTAATTACAAAGAAAATACTTTGACGGTTTATCAAATACAAAATAGTCAACCTGTTTATAAGGTTATCGATCTTGAAAGTATAGTTACGACAATTCAACAGGCGGAGTATCGCCCCAGTCATAATTCAATAATTGAAATGCCGACCGTTCAAACTTCACCAACGCATTACCCCGAAGACAGTTCACATTTTCCAACAATTTATAAATTTTTATATCGTTTATTGAACATTGATTCAGTAAAAGCAGTAGATTATCTCGAAATCAGTAACAAGATTATAATTTCTTACTATATTTACAGAGATAAATCGTTTCTAAATTATCTTTTGGTAACTAATCGAGGTCGTGAAATCTTATTAAATGACCTGATTGCGGAAACCAAAGGTATTGGAATTGATACTTTCACTGTAAAATCCGATACTTTGTTATATGTCAAAAATCAAACTCAATTCGTTGGTTATAAGTTATAACCCGAAATCCGCCCTAAAAACTGCCTTCACTTGTGCATTATCAACGATTGCTTTATCATCATTCTCGAATGATATGGTAAAGGATTCGGTAGGAATCAAAAAAGAAGCAGGCAAAACTTTTGTTTTGTTCAAAGTAGAACCTAAACAAACGCTTTTTTCGATTGTGAAACGCTATGGAAGTTCAGTTGCAGAATTTAAAACCGCAAACCCAGGACTTTCAGAAAGTGTAAACGTAGGTCAGACCATCAAAATTCCGTATAAAGGAATCATTGTGGCTTCTGCACCCAAATACGTGCCTCCTGTTTCAACGCCAATGACTGTCCCAACTGAGACGGTGAAAATGGTTTCGCACGTGGTTGAATCTGGACAAGGCTTATACGCTGTGGCAACTAAGTATAAAACTACGATGTCAGATTTGCGTAAATGGAATAATCTTACAACTGACGTTTTGGCTTCGGGTCAGGTATTAATTGTGGATGCTCGTGAATATGAACGGGCAAAGAAAGCAGGTGAGTTGCCTGCAAAGGGTGAAGTGGTGAAAGTGGAAGATACCAATATGGGAAATAATACCACTACCACAACGCAAAAGCCTGTAAGTGAGCCCGTTGATGCAAGCGAATCCAAAACTTCTTCGGAAACTTCAAAGTCTTCCTCGGGCTATAGAAAAACCATCGAAACAGGTTTGGCTGAACTAATTGATGTTGAAGATAAATCTGGAAAATATTTAGGTTTACACCGTTCTGCCCCTGCGGGAACGCTGGTAAACGTAAAAAACTCATCGAATGGACAAAGTATTTGGGTAAAAATTGTGGGTAAATTACCAGATGTTGGTTCTGATAAAGTAATCATTAAATTATCACCAAGGGCATTTGAAAAATTGAATCCTTCCGATAAAAGAATCAGAGCAGAAATAAGTTATATGACACCGTAGTTTCAATTAACAGTGAACAATTATCAATCAACAATTGTTGAATTTATATCAACTCAAACAAAATTGTTAATTGTTCACTGTTAATTGATAATTGAAAAGATGCCCCGCAACAAGCGACAAATAACCTTCGGACACATTGTTTTTAATGTCCTTTATACCTTGGCTTTTCCCGCCATTGCAACTTTTGCTTTTTTATATACGGCTCTTGTTTGGCTGTTTTCAATTCCTTCAAAAATTATTGCTTTTTTTGCTTCCAAATTGTAGGATAGGTTTCCAACTGAGACGCACAGTCCTGTCTTTAAACGACAAAAGACAGGACTGTGCGTCTCAGTTGAAAACCTGTCTTACGAAAAAATTTCCCAAAAATGACTTCCTACGTTGCTGATTTATTAGAACAAAAGTATTTGCAATACAATCAGCCTAACTTTATTCCGAACGACCCCGTTTGTATTCCTCACCTTTTTACGAAAAAACAAGACATTGAAATCATGGGATTTTGGTCGGCTGTTTTGGCTTGGGGACAACGCAAAACGATTATTAATAAATGTAAAGAATTGATACGTTTGATGGATAATTCGCCCTACGATTTTATGGTTAATCATCAAGATTCTGATTTAAAAAGGATGCTAAATTTCAAGCATCGGACTTTTAATGACACCGATACGCTTTATTTTATTGCATGGTTTAAAGATTTTTATGGTAGTCATGAGAGTCTGGAAGAGGCATTTTTGATTGAAAATTCTGAAATTGAGATAAATACCAGACAAAACTTAATCATTTTTCACGACCGATTTTTTAACTTGGAGGATTATCCCGAACGCACACGCAAACACATTGCCACACCCATCAGAAATTCATCTTGCAAACGCATCAATATGTTTTTGAGATGGATGGTTAGGCAGGATAAGAATGGAGTAGATTTTGGCATTTGGACGAACTTGAAACCCTCAAAATTGATTTGTCCTTGCGACGTACACGTGGATAGGGTGGCACGGCTTTTGGGGCTTATTCAAAGACCAAAACCCGATTGGCAAACTGCCGTTGAACTTACTGAAAACTTAAAACAACTCGACTCAAACGACCCCGTGAAGTATGATTTTGCCCTTTTTGGATTGGGGGTTGAAGGGGAAATGTAGTGATTTATAGGACAGGTTTTAACTGAGACGCATAGTCCTGTCAAATTATAAAGATGGGACTGTGCGTCTCAGTTGAAACCTGTCACAACTAAAACAATGAAAATTACCAAAGAACCCTTCGGACAATTTACGGAATATGTCCTCACAAACCCAGAGACGGGTGAAGCCCTTTATATTTTACCAGAATACGGTGGAATTATTCGTAAAATGACTTTGCACAAAGATGGTCATCTGCATCAGGTTATTGACGTTACCGACAATCCAGAACAGCTTTTGGAAACAATGAATGCCTATCCATCGGCTCATTTATTTCCTTGGGGAAATCGGGTGAGAGATGGCAAATACAGTTTTCAAGGCACTGATTATCAGCTATCTATCAACGAAATTGGCTTCAATAATGCTATTCATGGTTTTGTGAGTTTTGCTAATTTTGAAGTTATTGAGGAAGAAGTAAATGAGATTCAAGCAATTTTGACTTTGAGATATACTTACAAAGCCACACAGTTTGGTTTTCCTTTTCCATTTATCTTGCATATTCAACACATTTTTAGTTCGGATGAAGGATTAGAAATTAATTATACCATTGAAAATACTGGAGAAAAAGCAATGCCGATGGTTCTGGGTTGGCATCCCTATTTTAAAATTGAAGGCGAAACTGCCGACGATTGGCAAATTGATTTTCCCGCTACCCATCAATATAAATCTGACAGTCAAATGATTTCGGCTGAAAAGGTTGAAGTTGATTTTAAAGGAAATATGGATTTGAAAGGTAGAACATTGGATGCCGTTTTTGCGGTTGAACCTTCCAGTAAAGTTGAAGCAAAACTCCATTCTCCCAATAAAGATATAACCATAAATGTTTGGCAGGAAGGCTTGAAAGGCGGTTTTTCGTTTATGGTTGTATACATTCCATCCACCAGAAATTGCATTGCCATTGAACCCATGACGGGCAATACAGATGCTTTTAATTCGGGAGAAGGCTTGTTGGTTTTGGAATCTATGAAAACTTTTGAGATTAGTTGTGGGGTTTATATTTCGTAACCCCACAACCTTATTATTTACACCAAAGGCAAAGTAAAATAAAACGTGCTCCCCACATCCTGCACGGTATCAAACCAAATGCTGCCTTTCGAATTGTCCACAACCCATTTAGCAAGGGCTAATCCAACGCCCGTTCCTTCGGCTTTGGTTGAGAAATCTAACATAAAAATCTTATTGGCATTTTCTTTTAAAACGCCCGTTCCATTGTCGGTAATACTGAACGTAACAGTCTCTGTGTTGATTTCAACCTTGATTTTGATGTTTGGTTTCCTTTCAGAAGGGACAGATTGAATGGCGTTCATCAAGAGATTATTGATGATATTTCCCGTTAATTGTCTATCTCCCCAAACCATTACAGGCTTCTGTGGAACGTCTTTACTGAGATTGATTTTTTTGTCTTCCGAATATAAATTAACCACTTTATTTACCTCATAAATAAAATCAAAAATCTCTCGCTTTGGTACGGGCAAACGAGCAAAATCTGAAAAAGAATTGGCAATGTAGGACAAATTATCAATCTGCCCAGTTAATGATTCAATTTGGTCTTTTATTTGGGCAGTATCAATCGCTGCCCCCCTTGAAAGTTTATGTTGTAATAATTGCAAGGACAACTTCATGGGCGTAAGTGGATTCTTGATTTCGTGAACCACTTGTTTTGCCATTTGTTGCCAAGCCGATTGTTTCGTTGTATCAGCCAAAGCCACTTTCGACTCGTCTAATTTCACCAACATATCGTTGTAGGCTTTTATCAAAACACCAATTTCATCATCCGACCGCCAAGCCAAGGGTTCGTTGGGTTTACTCAAATCTATTTTCCGTAACTTGTTAGTAATCAGTCGCAAAGGAACAGTTAAAACGTTTGAAGCGAAGTAAGATAATAATAACAATCCTAAGAAAATGGTCGTGAAAGTATTCAGTAATGAGCCAATCACGGCACTAATTTCTTGCTCGTTTGATACTTTTGAATCGTAAAAAGGAATGTTTACAACGCCCGCTAATTTGCCATCGTTTGAATTTATGCCAATGTATGAACCCATAAAATTAAGGTTTCCCATGGTTTCTGGAATAATGGCGTTGTGTTCTTGTTCTTCAATAATTCTGATGTAAGCCTCTGGATTTAAGTAAGTTGAGACAATTCCCGTTTCATAACTTAATTCTTTGTTAGTTGCCAATAATCTTCCAGTTACATCAAAAATACTCACGTACTTCTTGGCATTTGTTGAAATATTTTTGAGCGTATCAGTCAAAAATTGCTTACTCATTTTGCCTTGTACGTATCTATCAACGGCGGGTAAAAGACTAATTCCCGTATTTTCAGTTTGAGAAATGTATGATTGTTTTTGGCTTTCAGATAATTTTGTACCGATAATTTGAAGCGTAATACCAACCACCAAGATAAGGGGTAACAAAAAGGCAACGTTCAAATAAATCTGAATTTTAGTGGCAAAATTAACATTCAAATTTGAAAACCCGTAGCGTATTGCGTATACTAACACCACAAGAATGATGGTTATTACCAACATTAAGAACAGAAAAGAGAAGTTTGAATAAATGTTTAGCAAACTAATTTTCTCAGAAGAAACGACAATTTTTCTTCCATTTTTATTAGTTATTGCCACGTGATTGAAACCATTATCAATAATACCTTCTTCGCTAATTTGTTTGCCCTCAGCCAAACTGAACGGCATTTTACGTTCGTAATTATAATTTTTGCCTCCCGTCTTAATGATTTTTCCGTTCTCATAAACGGCATAACTATAATTTCCAGCTTCCAATTGTTCTTCCCCACTCGTGGGCGAATCTGAAAGGGCAGCATCACGGGTGGCATCACTCCGTTTTTTGAGGTCAATAATAATGTAACCAACTGATTTGTTGTCATTATTCACCAGCGGAATGAAATCAATATATTGTTTTTGATAACTGTTTGAAGCGTCATTTATGAAGAAAATATTGTTGTAATCGGTTTGATATTTTGGCGTTTTATAGCGGTTCTCATACGCTTGAAAACTTTGAGCATCCGTTACATTATCCAACGATTTTCCATTGACATCAAAGACAGAAACCTCCGTATCATAGTAATCAAAATAGATATCTAAAAGTGTTTTTCTGATATAACCTTGCACTTGTTCACGGGGAAGTAGTGCCGATTTTATCAAGACTTTCACCATTGAATCCTTACTAATATCAACGTTTGTCTTACTCAATTTAAACTCTCCAATTTCGTCATTTTCAGCTAAAAAAAAATTTCCAAATTGTTGCTTTTGAACATAATCTTTTCTAATAGCTTGATTATAAACTATATATGTGCCTAAACCTGCACAAACCAAAGCTCCGATAAAGAAATAAATAGAAGTTTGATAACGAAATGTGTAGAAATATTTTGGCAATTTGGTGAATAAGAGTAAGCCAACGTATAAACCATGCAAGAGCAATAAAAAGACATTTTCATTAAAAATTATTATAGTAAAAACACCCCAAATTAAGAATCCAATTAATAAGGCAAGGGCTGCCCATCGAGAATGTTTGCGATTAAGTTTTATCAGTAAATTAGTCAATGAATGAGTAACCAAAAAATAAACAACTGAAATCAAAACAAAGGCAATCAAGGATGATAATTTCAAGGATTTATCCAAGAAATCAATGCTCATCGAAATATCTAATTGATAAGAAGATTTTTCGTAAATATTTAATAATTGATGATAAAAACTTTGAAAAACAATAAAACTTAACAAAACCACAATCACTGAAAGAATCTTTTTTGCTTGATTTGGCAAATGTAATAACCAAAAATATCGCTTCATTTTGTAGTAATAATTTACCAAATAAATCAATAAAATAATGATTGCAACAAGATTTAAAATAAAATCTCCCAATGAAGGAGTGATGAAGGAGGAATTATAAAATTTAGGATTAAAAAGGTCAGATTCATAGAAAATAAATGGAATGTTATAAAAAAGCATAATTGCCCTAAACATTATAAAATAACCCGTTAGTAACAAAAATGCTCTTCCATATCGGTGCGTTTTATTTAAAAACCAAATCCAAGCTAAGAGGTAAACCACTAAGAAAACCATACTCAAAAGTCCCAAGAGAATCACATTTTCTGGAATTGATTGATTTTTGAGGTTATCGGCTTTTGAGGGAGTAACTGAAAATAAAAATTCCTTCGTTTCTGCGTACATATTTAGGTGCGTTGCAGCCACAGGGGAAATGTCAATTAGTTGAGGGTCGGAAGTAAAAATTGTTGGGTTGTAATTAGTTTTTAGATGGTTACTTTCTGAATCATATTGACGATAAAGCGTCACCAGAGAAAACACTTCAAAATTATCGAGAGTACCAATAACCAAACGCCGATTTGAAATAAATTTTCCTTGCGTTGTGCTGATTGATTTCAAATTATAATTACCTTCAACTAATTGATAATCAGGCACGAAACTGTAATCTGACCAAAAAACTAATCTGCCATTTTTAAAGATAAAATAAGGGTGAATGGTTGGCGTTTTGAGGTGCGAAAAGGTGGTATCTTTTGACTGTGAAACCAGCGTAACAACTTTGGCTAAGTCTTCATTTGAGGCTTTAATATCCTCCTGAATTTTGGTTTGAATATCGTATAAATACTTATCTTCAATGGCACTTACGGGTCCTTTTTTAGTTATCATTAACAACAACAATGCTAATCCAAAAGATGCCACAGCTAAGGTCAAGGAAACGTTTTTATTCAAAAATATCAGTTTTAGTAAGGAAGTAAATCGTTTGGACATTAGGGTTTGGTTGATGTTTATTGATAGTAAGACAATTTTCGTACCATTCATAAATAAATTAACTTAAAGTATTGAATATCAATTAATTAAAAAATTCATGCTTTATTCTGAGGATTAGAATTAAGCATGAATTTACGAAGAAAACGATAAACTATTTTGGTTCTGCTACGATTTATACGGTAGGACCACATTTTTAATTTGTAGTATGAACTATGTTTTAGTCAAGCACTGGAGTTCCTAAAATATTGTGTCCCATTTTGTCTCGCTTGGTGGTAAGATAGCGTTCATTATGCGGATTTGAAGCAATTTCAACGGGAATAGTTTCCACAATCTCTAATCCATAACCCAATAATGCTGCCCTTTTTTTGGGATTATTGGAGATCAATCTCAGTTTACTTACACCTAAATCTCTCAAAATCGAAGCCCCAACGCCATAATCTCGTTCATCCATTTTGAAACCTAATTCCAAGTTCGCCTCTACTGTATCACGACCCATTTCTTGGAGTTTATAGGCTTTCAACTTATTAATTAAACCAATCCCCCTACCCTCTTGAAACATATACAAAATGACGCCTTTCCCTTCTTTTTCCACCATTTGCATTGCCTTATGCAATTGACCTCCACAATCGCAACGACATGAGCCAAAAATATCGCCCGTTACGCAAGAACTATGCACTCGCACCATCACGGCTTCATCTTTTTCCCACGTTCCTTTAATTAATGCTAAATGCGTATCTCCCGTAGTAATTTGTCGGAAAGCAATCAAGTCAAAATGACCGAATTCGGTGGGCATATCCACGCCAATTTCACGCTTAATGAGGCTTTCGTGTTTTAAACGATATTCCACTAAATCCTTGATTGTTACCAGTTTAAGGTCAAATTTATCAGCAATTTGACGTAAATCTGACAAGCGAGCCATGGAACCATCATCCTTCAAAACCTCAATCAAAACACCTGATGGTTTAAAGCCCGCTAAGGCAGCAAAATCCATGGCGGCTTCGGTATGTCCTGTTCTTCTCAAAACGCCTTCTTTCTTGGCTTTCAAAGGAAAAATATGACCAGGACGACCCAAATCTTCGGGTTTTGTTTTGGAATTTACCAACGACAAAATGGTCTTTGCACGATCTTGGGCAGATATTCCCGTGGTGCAACCTTCGCCCAATAAATCAACTGAAACCGTGAATGGCGTTTCGTGCGTTGCCGTATTTGAACCAACCATCATGGATAAACCCAATTCCTGACAACGTTCTTCGGTGAGCGAAACACACATCAAACCTCGCCCTTCACGAATCATAAAATTGGCTAATTCGGGAGTCATTGCCTCGGAGGCACAAATCATATCTCCCTCATTTTCACGGTCTTCGTCATCGGCAACAATGATTATTTTTCCTTGACGGATTGCCTCAATGGCTTCCTCAATGGTATCTAATTTTATATTTGACATTCTAAAGCGGTTAGCCCACATCTATGAAAATGAGCTTTTAAATGAATATTAATCAATTTACAAGTACGCAATTTGTAACAGGCAATTTTACGATTAAACCATCAGTCTTTTGAGTGATGGCACTCCCTATTTTACTCCTTATCAACACAATACAAAGTTACGAACTTTCGTTCCTCAACGCTATTAAATCTATATTTGACTAAATTATAGCATAAATATCATTAAATTTTACAACTATCTGACTGTTATACAATTACGTTATTATTTATTTGTATTTTCTATTTTAAATCGTATATTTACAACATAATTAATCATGTAGATTCCTTCCTTCATTATTACTATTTCCTTCCTAATTTTCTTGCTTTACGATTTGGCACGTTTATAGCTTGTCATTATGCAACCAACAAATTTTTAACGATTTTCTACTTTCTGGAACATATTTTTGTAAATCTTAGCACAATTTTTGTACAGTTTTCTTTGGTAACTCATGTAAAAAAGCCTACGGTTTTCGTTCAAAATAATATCAAGTTTTATTAAATCAACAAAGTGTTTAATTTGATAGTTTTTTGTAATTTTCTGTGCGAACTTGAGAGGAATGATACCCATAAAATATGAATAGGATTATACGAAACATAACAACTGTTTTTGTAGGCATTTTTGTTTGGACTGCTTGGTCACAGGAGATACTTGCTCAATGCAGACCTGATTTTGGTTCTCCAGTTAGAGGTGAATTTAGCATCAATGGAAATAAAGTAGTGGTTAAAGGTGATGGTGGAGGTTCTTCAACTGCCAGTAATAATATTCCCATCAAAATATGCGAGGGAGAGGTTATTTCCATTAAAAATACACTTCCAATTAATGCAGTAACCAGTAATAATTATTGGATTACTGAATTAGGAGCTTACAATGCCCGAACAACTTCCTTGGCGAGTAGCATTGGAAGCGTAGATGCTTCATACAGTACATTGACAGGAGACGCTTCATTGGAATTAATCGCTAAAAGTGATAGTCCATTAGGCATTAGGTTCTATAACGGTCCAGGTAAATATGTGATTACGCAATACGATAATTCTTCTTCCATTACGGGTGGTCCCGATTTTCATCACGCCTGTCAAGTAATTGAAATTATTGCTCCGCCAAAACCCGTAGTAACCACAAGCGTTTGTAGTGGTAATGAAGTCCAAATTACTTTCCCAGCCAATCCCCGCAATATTTTTGATGATTATGAAATAACATTTAATGCAACAAATGGTAACTTTAACCCAATTCTTAAAACTGGCAAACAAACAACCTACCCTTTTACCGTAAAAAGTGGTTCACTTTTAC
>JAYVRF010000190.1:0-15331 GCA_043756925.1 Arcicella sp.
ATGATTTTGAAGACGAATACTTTGTCAATTTTTTAAATAAGTTCTTTCATATCAGCCCGTTTTTTAGACAAAAAAGCCTTTCAAAAATTTCATTTCAATACCTACAAATTGCTTTACCTCAAAGCATTAACGAAATTCTAATTCCTCCTCCCCGTTTGTGAGTTGAATTCTCTAATTATTTCATGATAAAATTGTCATGATAAACCTACTCAATATTTCAAACTCACTCAATGCAAAACTTACAATATTACCAAAAATCATTTTTGAAAAATGATTGGAAATCAGGCATTTCAGTATTTCTTGTTGCCCTGCCACTTTGTCTGGGAATTGCCCTTGCCTCTGGAGCTCCGTTATTTTCAGGCATAATTGCTGGAATTATTGGTGGAATCGTTGTTGGCACGTTCTCTGGTTCACAAGTTTCTGTTAGTGGTCCTGCGGCAGGTTTGACTATCATTGTTTTCACTGCCATCAAGGATTTAGGTTCTTATCAAGGCTTTTTGGTCGCAGTTATTTTGGCAGGTGTACTTCAATTAATTTTTGGGTACTTGAAAGGTGGAAGATTAAGTGCTTTTTTTCCAGACAGTGTTATCAAAGGAATGCTGGTTGCCATTGGTTTAGTGATTATTCTAAAACAAATTCCTCATGCTTTGGGAGATGATGCCGACTATGAAGGCGAATTTGAATTTGAGCAAGTGGCTGACGGTCAGAACTCTATCACCGAATTAATCCGTTCTTTTGTTGATTTTAATTATGGTGCCGTTATTATCACCATAGCCTGTTTAACCTTAATGATTGTTTGGAATAAATTTGCTGATAAGAAAATAAAATTTTTTCAAGCAATACCTTCTTCATTATTAGCGGTTGGCTTGGGTATTTTAATAAATGAAATGTATTCCGTTTATCGTCCAGAATATTTTCTCGGCAATTCGTCGGTTCACATGGTGGCTGTACCTTTATTCAAAACAATGGGAGATTTTACGAGTACACTCATTTCGCCCGATTTTACGTTTTTATCCAATCCGAAAATTTATGTAATTGCCATCACTCTGGCAATTGTTGCAAGTTTAGAATCACTTTTGAGCTTAGAAGCCGCTGATAGCATTGATACTGAAAAAAGAATTTCATCGGGAGATAAAGAATTAAAAGCCCAAGGAATTGGCAATATTTTATCAGGTTTTTTGGGAGGTTTACCAATAACTTCCGTTATTGTTCGCACATCCGCTAACGCTTATGCAGGAGCAAAAACCAGAATATCATCCATTTTTCATGGTATATTATTAGTGTGTTCCGTAGTATTTATTCCCACAATTCTGAACAAAATACCCTTGGCATCCTTGGCAACAGTTTTGTTAATGGTTGGTTATAAATTAGCAAATCCCAAAGTCTTTAAAAGTGTATTTAAAGACGGCTACGACCAATTTATTCCTTTTATGGTTACTATTTTGGTGGTTGTTTTTAAGGATTTATTGTGGGGAATTGCCATTGGTTCGTTGGTTGGAATTCTTTTTGTTTTAAAAACTAATTTCCAAAATGCCGTAACATCAGTCAGAGACGGAGGAAATGTTTTAATTAAGTTAAACAAAGACATTTATTTCTTGAATAAATCGCAGATAAAAGAAATTTTAATGGATTTGCAAGAAGGAGATGATGTTTTCATTGACGGCACGAAAGCAAAATTTATTGACCACGATATTTTCAGTATTCTTTTGGAATTTAAAAAGAATGCAAGATTAAGAAATATTGATGTAGATTTTAAAAATGTAAACAAAAATAATAAAGAAAGTATTAATCAATTTGAAGACGATTTAAACGAAAAATAACATGAAAGAATACAATCAATTATTATTAGCCAACAAGGCTTGGGCTCAGGAAAAATTGAATTTGGATGAAGAATATTTCCAAAATCTCGCCAAAGACCAAAAGCCATTATTCCTCTGGATTGGTTGTTCCGACAGTCGAGTGCCAGCCGAAGAAGTAACCAACACGCAACCTGGGGAGGTATTCGTACATCGAAACGTCGCAAATTTAGTCGTTCATACCGATATGAATTTGTTATCGGTTTTGCAATATGCCGTCGAAGTTTTGAAAGTAGAACACGTTATTGTGTGTGGGCATTACGGATGCGGAGGCGTGAAGGCAGCCATGGGAAATTCCGATTTGGGATTAATCAACAAGTGGTTACGCAACATTAAAGAGGTGTACGATAAGCATAATTATGAACTAAAAAACGTGTCAGATGAAACCCAAAGGTTTGATAGATTGGTAGAGTTAAATGTTGAAGAGCAAGTAAAAAATCTTTCAAAAACCACCATTATTCAAAAGGCTTGGTCTAATCGAGATTTGCCTCATTTGCACGGTTGGGTTTTTGATATGAAAACAGGAATTATTAAGGAAGTTATCAATATTGAAGCTCATGCTCACATTGATGATATTTTTAAGTATGAATTCAGTACACTTCCTGATAAAGACAATCATTTAGTTCTATAAAAAAGGCTTGGTAGGTTTTAAAACTTACCAAGCCTTTTTTCATTATAAAACCTCTATGAATTAGTTTAATTTTAACCACAACCAATGAATTCCAAATAAAACTGTTTATCTGAAACTGCATTCAATAAAATTACTTACTTTTCCCCTAATTCTCCGCTCGATAATACATCGTTGAACAATTCTCTTTCATCAATATTTTCCGAGATTGATTGGCAATATCCAAGGTCGTAACTGCCTGAATATTAGCGGATTCCTGATTAGCGTATTCCACATTTCCTGCATTGGCAGCAAAGGCAAGGTTCATGGCACGGTTTAATAATTCTACTTCCGAAAATACCAACGTTGATTCTGCCTGATTTTTCACTTTCATTAATTCCTCTTCTGAAACTGGATTTTTAATAAAATCATCTAATACATTTTGAATGGCCACATCACCTTCTTCAATGCTCACGCCTTGATTCAAATTTCCTTGAATAACCATCAATCCAGGGTCAAGTGACGCTGTTACGTAGGCATTCACCGAATTGAAAATCTGATTTTCTTTTACTAATTGATTGTATAACCTCGACGACTTGCTTCTTCCCAACATATCACTCGCCAAATCAAGAGCATTAAAGCCTGCATCGTGTCGTCCTTGCGTATGATAAACCTTATAAATGGCATCTAAAGGCACTTTTGCTGATATTTCTAAAAATCTTGCGGAGGTTTGAGTTCTTTCTACGGGTAAATTTTTCTTCACCACATTTCCCGCTGGAATTAGCTCAAACCATTTTTTACACAATTGTTTTACTTGCTCGACGGTCACGTTTCCTGCCACTACTAAATTGGCATTATTGGGTAAATAATGTTGATAGAAAAAGCCTCTCACATCATCCATTACGGCATTTTCGATGTGTGAAATTTCTTTGCCGATTGTTGCCCATTTATAGGGATGATTTTCGTAGGCGAGTGGACGAAGTTTCAACCAAATATCTCCGTAAGGTTGGTTTAAATAACGTTGTTTGAACTCCTCAATCACCACTTTCTGTTGCACATCCAAAACCTTTTGGTCGAATGAAAGCGACATCATGCGGTCGGATTCTAACCAAAAAGCCGTTTCCAGATTGACAGAAGGCAAGGTGATATAATAATTTGTAATATCGGGCGAGGTAAAAGCGTTATTCTCTCCACCGACCTTTTGCAAGGGCGTATCGTAGGAAGGGATATTTTTTGAACCGCCAAACATTAAATGTTCAAACAAATGAGCAAACCCTGTTTTGTGTTCTTCTTCGTCTCGTGAACCCACATTATAGACAATGTTCACCGCCGCAAATGGGGTGGAACAATCTTGGTGTACATATACTTTTAATCCGTTATCTAATATAAAATGTTCGTAAGTAATCATGTAGTTATGAGCGTTATACCTTTATTTTAATTTTTATTTATCTTGATTTTCAATTAACAAATGTACGTTATCTAAACTGTTTCTATCAAGCAAACAATTCCAAAATGACCAAAATAATTCAATTTCTTTTCATTGCCCAATGCTCATTGCTCATAACTTATCGCTCAAATAGCCAAATCCTAAGCGATGCCACAACCCGCCAACAAATCTCACAGGGCTTAGATAAAATGTATTCGTATGATTTTAAGGAATCGGCGGAGATTTTTCAAAAAATTAAAGCAAAATATCCAACGCACCCCGTTTTTTATACTTTGATGGCGATTCAAACGGAGTTGCAATATTTCCCAGTAAAAGATTATCCCGCTCAACAAAAAGTATATTTGGCATACTTAAACCAAAGTAGAAATTTGGCAGAGGCGATGTTGGATAAAAATGAAAATGACATTGAAGCAAGTTTTTTTGAACTCGCAACTTTGGGATATTTAGCCGCCCATGATGCTGATAATCAAGAGTTTATGAAGGCAGTTGGTGTGGCAAGAAAGGCATATTCACACTTAAAAAAAGGCTTATCATTAACGGATAAACAACCCGAATTTTTGTATTCGTCGGGGATTTATAATTATTATCGAGTTGAATATCCAGAAACGCATCCGATAATAAAATCAGTGATTTGGATGTTTACGGACGGAAATAAAAAATTAGGTTTACAACAATTAGATTTGGCAACTCGTAAAACTATTTTTGTGAAGAATGAGGCCACTTTTTATGCTGGATACGTTCATACAAAATACGAATCAAATTTTGCTAAGGCTCTATCTTACAACAATATACTGATTGAAAAACATCCTGATAATTTACTTTATCAAATGCAAAGAACTGAGTTTTTAACAGCAATGGGGCGTTATGATGAAGCGGAAGAATATGCCAATAAAATCTTGAAACAACGAGGAATTATGTTTCAATGTGCAGGGCATATTTTCAAGGGTTTAATCACTGAAAAAGCGAGAAAGGATGATAAAACAGCGGAGATTATATTGCAAAAAGCCATTAAAATGCCCTTTGATGAACGTTTCACGAAGGATTATCACGCCCTTGCCTACATGGGACTTGCACGGATTGCCAAGCGTTCAGGAGAGGTAGATAATATGAAAGAATACGCAAAAAAAGCCTCAAAAATGGCAGAATATAAATCAACGCTGGCGGAAGCGAAAGCTATTTTAAAGTAATTTATGGCACGCTTATAACGCAGATGTTTCGTAACGCAGATTTATTTGAAAGATTTGTAATAAAATTCCTGAAAAATATTTACTGATACTTTAAATATGGAATTATACCATGAAATTATAAAGAGAAAATCTGCGTAAACCTCTGCGTTGCAAAGCGTTTGCATTATCTGCATGCCATCAACCTATCCACGCATTTCTTGTAACAATTTGTTAGCGAAGATAAATTCGTTTAATTCTTCTACATCCGAGGTTCGAATATTCAAGTTATCGCCTTCCCAAACTTTTTTTCCTTGATAAAGAAACATGATTTTTTGTCCCATTCCAATCACCGAATTCATATCGTGGGTAATGACAACCGTCGTAATATTGAACTCATCCGTAATTTCTTTGATTAATTCATCAATTTTTACGGAAGTAAGTGGGTCAAGTCCAGAGTTTGGTTCGTCACAAAAAAGGTATTTTGGGTTCATCACAATTGCCCTTGCAATGCCTACTCGTTTCTTCATACCGCCTGAAACTTCGGAAGGCATCCGTTGTCCAGCATTTTCCAATCCAACTCGTTTCAAGCAAAGTTCAGCCCGTTCAATTTTCTCTTTTTCCGACATATCGGTCAGCATATCCAAAGGAAATTTTACGTTATTTAAAACCGTTTTAGAATCAAATAATGCTCCTCCTTGAAACAGAACGCCCATTTCACGTCTAATTGCCTTGCGAGTCTCTTCATCAGAATTATGAAAATCACGACCGTCGTACAGCACTTCGCCCTCCTCGGGTTTCACAATCCCAATCATACACTTCAACAAAACGCTTTTTCCTGTTCCGCTTCCACCAATGATTAATGAGGTTTCGCCAGGTTTAAAAGAACCGTTAATTCCCATCAAAACGTCACGTCCGTTAAAGGCTTTATTTATGTTATTTATTTCTATCATGGTTGATTTAAAAAGGTTTAAAGTTACCTAAAATTTAGACGTAGCGTTACCAAGAATTTCCGTAAAGTATCATTCAAGTTGTTCATGCCAGTATCTGAAAACAACATTCAACAGTACAACGTTCTGAACGCTTCAACAATCTGTATTCAAAATATTTTTTTAACGTATGCTATGCTTTTACCAAATTCCGGATTCTACTCAAACTGTCAGGATGAATTCCAAGATACGAAGCAAGGTCTTTAATAGGCATTAAACGTGACGCATCTGGCTGATTTTCAAGGAGATGCAAATATCTTTCTTCGGCAGATTTTGAGATTAATGTATAGGTTCTTCGGGTTTCACGGATGTATAATTGCTCGGCAATCATGCGGTGAAAACGCTCGGCATTTTTGGAAGTTTCTAATAATTCTAAAACAGGAGGATAATGCAAACGGAAGACTTTTAAGTTTGTGACAGCTTGAATGGCAATTCCAGAAGGACGTTGAGACAAACACGAAGCAAATGAACTGACTAAATTTCCTTGAAAACCCAAATCCACGCAAATCTGTTTTCCTTCGTTGGTTGTTGCTTCATATTTGACCGCACCTTCTAAGATAAAATACGCATATTTCTCAACATCGCCCTTTTTAATCAGATATTCTTTTTTCTTGAATGAAACTTCGTCAATAATGCTTTGATAAAAATCCCATTCTTCGGATGAAAAATTGGCTAATTTAAAGATGGATTCTTTGACAAGATAAATTTTATTAGTAGCTGATAAGGACATTTATTTGAGTTTTGGTTATGGTATTTTACAAAAATTATGGGAAATACTTTTCGTTTTCCTAACAAATATAAGTTTTTTTAAATAAAGATGACAAGTCTGAATGGCGAATGCGTGAACCTATTCCTAAAATATTTTGCATATCGTTTAAACTAAAATTATGAATCTTTAATAGATTCATAATTGCAGATGATATGCCAGTAAAATGTTAGCACAGGGATTATAAGAATTGGACATGGATTTTTGTTAATCTGTGTGCTAACATTTTAATCAATCATTAAACTCCTTCACCGCTTTCGCCTTATCAATCTTCACTTCCATCAAACTCACCGCCGAAGTTCCAAACCAACCAGAAGCTTCTTTTGTAGAATTTGAATTCACGTTAGTAATATTTGATGGAATTCTTGCCGCTGGTCTGGCGAATAATCCCGCATTGTTTAGTTCTTGACGTAACTGTAACCAAAAATCAAAATGTGCTTCGGTAATTGATAATAATTCCACTCTTACTCTATCATTTTCTCTAAACAATTCTATACTTGCCAACCGACGTAAAGGACGAATGAATGCCAAACCATCTCCAATCGGACTTTTATTACCGATTGCATCGTAAGCAATTACAATATTATCGGCAGAATTTTTCAAAGTATCATTTTTGTATATTTTCACTCTGTAACAATCGCCAACACCTTTTGGGTCGGTAGCATAGAAAACTGCATCGTATCCTTTGTTGGGTTTTCCTGTACCTTGCTGACGAATATTAGCATCGTCCAATTTATAAACAATTGAATCAATTTTTGGAACACGATTTAATTTAGAAGTTGCTTTATAATTCTCACCTTCGGCATTAATTTCTAAGGTATAAGTACGTCCAACAACGCCCATAATATCCGTAGGTTTTGCAGGAGTCCAGACGTATTTTCCGTTATTTTTCAAGTCTTTAAACTCGTAAATTTTCCCTAAATTATCAGTCACCTTTACTGTTGCATTTTTGACTCCTTCAACCGTTGCCAAACTTAACAAATCCTGCGATTTTGAGAGTTTAATCACTTGCTCTCCCGCAACGTTTGTTACTGAACCATCAACCACTAAATAAGGAGCAGTTTTGGGTATATCCAACTGAATTACGTCCTCACAACTCATCAACATTAATGATAGGATTAGGGAGGGAATGAATGTTTTTAATAATGTTTTCATAAGATATTTATCCATTTTTTGTCTGAACTTGGATTAGATTAATGTATTAAAAGTGATAGATTTAATTACAAATAACCCCGAAAATCCTTTAATCTGATAAATCCAAATTCAGACAATTTCTTTTTTAAAATTTAAAATTATAAGTTACCGAAGGAATCAAACTACCAATAATTGATAGCCTAACTGCCTCACTCTTAATGGTTTGATATGCTTCGTCAGGAGTACCAGCATCGGTTGAAGTGCTTGTACTTTTTGGTTGCGTATAGATGGAAAATGGGTTTCTTCTGTTGTATAAATTATAAATCGAGAATACCCATTCAGATTCACCTTTGCCAAATAATGCCTTCTTATTTTTCTTTGTTGCCGACACATCCAAGCGATTATAAGCAGGAATACGAATATTACCACGTACACCACTTTCTGTGATGCCATACGTATAACTTTCGACTGAGCCTTGACGGGTTGGAAGTGAATAAGGAACACCCGAGATGTAGGCAAAATTTGCTCCAAAACTCCATTTTTTATTTAATTCATATTGAGCAACGATGTTCAACGTGTGGGTTCTATCAAAACGGTTTGGAAACCAATTTCCGTTGTTTAATCCTACAATTTGTCGCTCGGTTCTTGCCAACGTGTAGCTTGTCCAACCCGTTAATTTCCCTTTATTTTTCTTGATGTATAATTCAACCCCGTAGGCACGTCCGTTACCAAAAAGTAAGTCTTTTTCAAAGGTTGGATTTAGGAATAAATTGGCTCTGTCGGCGTAATCAATTTGGTTTTGAAAGTCCTTGTAATATACTTCCAAAGAGGTTTCATAATCGTTATTACCAAAGTTTTTGAAGTAACCCAAAGCCACTTGGTCGGTTAATTGTGGTTTGATATTATTGGTACTCGAAGTCCAAACGTCCAAAGGCGTTGATGCTGCCGTATTTGACATTAAGTGAATATATTGCGTCATTCGATTATAACTCGCCTTAACAGAACTATTTTCGCCCGTTTCCAATTTGGCATTAAATCTTGGCTCAAAATTACTGTACGTTTGAATGATTTTATTAGGATCATTTGCCTTAGTATCAAGCTCATAGCCCGATGGAAGAGCATCTGAAATTCCAACAAAACGTCTGATGTAATATACATTCTCACTACTTTTATAATCATATTTTGAGAATCTGACTCCGTATTGCAAAGATAATTTTGGGGTAACTCTCCATTCATCACCCACGTAAGCAGAATATTCAACAGCATCTTTGGCGGGAGCTCCAAAAGAAACCTTCGTACCGTTTGAACTGGCATTTGCCGACCCTGGTGTGAAGTTATACGTCAAGACTTGTCCCCCAAAAGTTAACGTATTATTAGGTGAAATATAATACGTGAAATCTGGTTTGAAACTTAAATTCTGAATGTTTGATGTCCAGCGAAATTGATTATTGGGACGTTTATTATTCAAATCTGAATCCAATAAGTAATCATAATTGCTGTAAAAAGCGGTTGAATTTAGGAATAATTTTGAGCTAAAAACGTGGTTCCAACGAGCCGATAAAGTGCTGTTTCCCCAGTTAAAGCCGAAGTCATTTCCGAACACATCACGCCCAAAATATCCCGATAAAAATACGGTATTATTTTGATTAATATTATAATTTACTTTTGCCGTTAAATCATAAAAATTAAAGGCAGTGTTAGCATTATTACCCGTAAGAAATGGTTTCGCCAATACATCCGCATACGAACGACGAGCAGCTATAATAAACGAAGCCTTATCTTTCACGATGGGAGCTTCAATGGATAAACGACTGAAAATGAAACCAATACCGCCATTTATTTCTAATTTTTTGGCATTTCCTTCCTTCATTCGAACGTCCAATATTGATGAAGCACGACCACCATAATTAGCTGGAATACCCCCTTTTATCAGTTTTACATCTTTAACTGCATCAGGATTAAAAATAGAGAAAAACCCGAAAAGATGAGAGGAATTATAAACAGGTGCTTCGTCCATCAACACTAAATTTTGGTCAACTGCACCACCCCGAACGTTAAAGCCCGTTGCTCCTTCACCAACGGTTGAAACACCTGGCAATAATTGAATGGCACGCACTAAATCGACTTCACCCAAAAGGGCAGGGATTTTTTTGATGGTTTTCATGTCCACCTTGTTTACTGACATTTCGATTGCTTTCACATTGTCGTCTTCTCGCTTTCCAGAAACCACAACTTCCGCCAATTCTTGACCGTCTTCAACAACCTCCAAATTGAGCGTTACATTTTGGTCGTTCAACTTTGTGTCACGAATTGATTTTCTATAACCCACCGACGTAATTACCAACGTATAATTACCTTTTGGTAAAGTTAAAGAATAGAATCCGTACGTATTAGTGGTTGTTCCCGTGAGCAATTCCTTTATAAAAACGGATGCTCCAATGAGGCCTTCACCATTTTTACTGTCTTTAACATAACCACTCACCGTCAGTTTTTCGTTTTGAGCAAATAACCCAAAAGGAAAAAGTAACAGTAAGAGAAATGACTTATTAATAGATTTAAGCATAATTATTATTGGAATAGTTTAAAAAGGTTCTTTGTTGAATGACATTTAGTTAAAACGATAAAATTTAGTATTTAGTTACTAATTCACGCCTAATTTTGGGCTATTCACGACAATTTTAATTTTATTCAATTGATAATGAGTTATTTATAGAATAATAATGATAAATGATTTTATGTAAAATAATATACTTAATTATTTCTTCACATTTGAATAGTACAAATTTAGTGATTGATTAAATAGTGGAATCCTTTTTTTGATGAGTGGTTGATTAACTTTATTATTTGACAATTGAGTTTTAACAAACCCCTATAAATTTAAAATATTTCAAAAAATTTACCTAATTCAGTATTATATTACCGAATATTATTTTTTAATTCAAAATAATCAATACCTTTGTGCAATAATCAGCAACATAATTTTAATTGGTATGAACCTTGAACAATTAGGAAATATTATTCGTGAGAGAAGAAGCCAACTCTCGTTGAGTCAAGAGAATCTTAGCAATAAGAGTGATGTTGCTATTAAAACGATTCACTCCGTTGAATTAGGTAAAGCCAATCCTTCGGTGAAAACCTTGGAAAAGATTTTGGAACATTTAGAATTGCAGATAATTGTAGTAAACAAATAAATTCGATGTTCGGGTTTCGATGTTCAGTGTTAGGAAATGACGCATTCCAAATATCGAAAATTGAGCACCGAACATCAAACATCGAAAACATGGAACAAGCGATTTCTTACGAAAGAATTCCAACCAGTATTTATGCAGATTCTGATGCTGCCTCACGAGCGATTGCTCACGAAATTGCCGCCATCATCCGCAAGCGAGCATCCGAAGAAAAACCTGCTGTGTTGGGTCTGGCAACGGGTTCTTCCCCAAAAAAAGTATATTCAGAACTCATCAGAATGCACTGTGAAGAAGGGTTGAGTTTTCAGAATGTAGTAACTTATAACCTCGACGAATATTATCCGATGGAATCTGATGCAGTCCAGAGTTATGTGCGATTTATGCGTGAACAACTTTTTGACCACGTGGATATTCCCGCAGGAAATTGGCATTTGCCCGACGGAACTTTGCCATTGGATAAGCTGGCAGAATTTTGTAAGGATTACGAAGCTCAAATTGAAAGATACGGAGGTCTGGATTTTCAGTTATTGGGAATTGGTCGTAACGGACACATTGGTTTTAATGAGCCAGGTTCGTTAGTTAATTCTCGTACACGCTTAATGACCCTTGATTTGACCACCCAAATTGATGCTGCTGGAGATTTTGGAGGTTTAGCTAAGGTCTCTAAAAAGGCAATTACGATGGGCATTCAGAAAATCATGGAAGCCAAAAGAGTGGTGTTGTGTGCTTGGGGCGAACATAAAGCTGCCAATGTTGCTCGTGCCGTTGAAGGTTCTGTGACTTCGGATGTCCCCGCTTCATATTTGCAATTACACGAAAATGCTTCCTTCATTATTGATAATTCGGCGGCGGCACAACTCACTCGTATGCGAACGCCGTGGATGGTAGATGCGGTGACTTGGGACCGACCAATGATTAAAAAAGCGGTTACGTATTTGGCTTTAACCGTGAAAAAACCAGTTTTGAAATTAACCAGTTCGGATTATAACGAGAACGGACTTTCTGACCTTTTGGCACTCTACGGTCAAGCGTATGATATTAACATTGAGGTCTTTAACTATTTACAACACACCATTACTGGTTGGCCTGGGGGCAAGCCAAATGCCGATGATTCCAATCGTCCAGAGCGTGCATATCCTGCCAAAAAGAAGGTGATAATTTTCAGTCCACACCCAGACGATGATATTATTTCGATGGGTGGAACGTTCCAGCGTTTGGTTGATCAAGGGCATGATGTTCACGTGGTTTATCAAACTTCGGGAAACATTGCCGTTGCGGACGATGAAGCATTAAGATTTGCAGAATTTGTGGTTGATTTTAATGAAAAATTTGAAGCAAATAACCCAAAAGCCAACAGAATTTATAAAGAAGCCGCCAAGTTTTTGAAAGCCAAAAAAGATTCAGAAATTGATACGGATGAAGTACGATTTATTAAAGGATTAATTAGAAGAGGTGAGGCAAAAAATACGTGTCGCTACGTGGGCATCAAGAAGGAAAATATGCACTTTTTGGATATGCCTTTTTATGAAACGGGAACGATTCAAAAAAATCCAATTGGCAAAGAAGATGTGGACGTGGTAATGGCAAAAATTGAAGAATTACAACCCCATCAAATTTATGCCGCAGGTGATTTAGCCGACCCACACGGAACGCATAAAGTGTGTTTAGATGCAATTGTGGAAGCTGTTCAGAAATTGAAGCACCGTGAATACATGAATAACTGTTGGGTTTGGTTGTATAAAGGAGCGTGGCAAGAGTGGGATATTGACCAAATAGAAATGGCAGTTCCGATGTCGCCCGACCAAGTTTTAAAGAAAAGATACGGTATTTTCAAGCACCAATCACAGAAAGACGGTGTGCCATTTCAAGGAACGGATGCCCGTGAATTTTGGCAACGTGCCGAGGATAGAAATAGTAATACTGCCAATTTATATAATTCGCTTGGGCTTGCGGAATATCAGGCAATGGAGGCGTTTGTGAGGTGGCGGTTTTGAGTTATTATTGTTTAATAATGAAAAAACTGTAAACAAAATAGGCAGATAAAACATTAAAGTTCATCTGCCTATTTTTGTTTATTCAAAGGTCTATTTCCCCTTCACCTTAATTACTACTGGAATCACCCCTTCTAACAATCTTTTAACAGTAATTGCATCTTCCGCCTTTCCTTCGGCGAGTCCAAAGTGCATTGGAATCAACACTTTCGCTTTTACGTCCTTGGCTGCTTCTGCTGCTTCCATGACATTTGGCATGGTGAACGTTTGCCCCAAAGGAAGCATGGCAATATCAGTTGTAAAGGTTTTCATTTCGGGTATTCGCTCAGTATCACCCGATTGATAGATAGTTATGCCATTTACTTTAATCAAATATCCCACCCAATTATTAGCTTTTGGGTGGTTGTTTTTTAGGATATTATAAGCAGGCACCGCTTTTATCAAAATTCCTCCAAAGGCATTATATTCTTCGCCAGGTTTTAGAATTATGCGTTTAGCAACTTTTCCAGGATAGTTTACTTCTTGGGGAGCAATCAAAATTGTGTTTGGACCCACTAATCTATCCAAATTTGCTGCCGTATAATGATCGCTATGTGGATGAGAAACCACTACAATATCAGCAGTATCTTTCACCGTGATAGAGTTTGGGTCAGTATAAATCGTATAGTTCCCTGATTCAATTCTAAAACAGGTCTGCTCTATCCAATAAATATTTTCAACGACTTGATTTACCGTCAAGTTTCCACCAAATCCAGCATTTAACGTTACTTGCAAAGTGTCCGATGCAGTGCCACATTCACTTTTAGATTCCCATCTTAAAAGGTAGGTATTTTTTAGGATTCCCGTGAATTTATTATTGGTAATCTGCCCACCAACTCCGCTAATTATACCCCATGTTCCTGCTTCATTTGCCGAAGTTGTACCCGATAATGTAACCGAGGTTTGATCAACTGCTGTTATATCCGTTCCAGCATTTACTTTGGGAGGACCGTCACAAACGCTTTCCTTTTTACAACCCGCAATCCATACAATTGCAATGATGGAGGTTAAAACAATTATTTTTTTCATGATTTTACTGAGCTAAATGATTTGTTAGTGAAGGTCAATAGTTTGACCTCATTTTAAAACTGATTCAATCATATTTTGTTGTACTTAAAAACAATTTTTAACGCATAATTTAATAATAATCAGGAGTATGGGGAGGTAGAGAAAGGCAAGCCAAACAATACGTTGAAAAGAAATTATTTTAAGGAGGCGATAAGATTAAAAGTTATTAAATGATGAGTCGAAAAGATATAAAAGTAAAAAATATTCAACTATTAAATCAGACATTTAGTTTTTTTTGAATATTAAGTAGTAAATAAATGATTACTTTCAGTAATTTTTAGGAATAACAATAAGATGTAAAAGCAAGTTATCTTGTTAATACATTTGAAAACTAAATTCAACATGAAACGAACCCTACGTCTCATTCTCGGCGACCAACTTAACCATCAACATTCATGGTTTACGAAAAAAAATGATGCTACATTTTATATCATGATGGAGATGCGTCAGGAAACTGATTATGTTCATCATCACATCCAAAAAATTATTGCTTTTTTTACTGCCATGCGAGCCTTTTCAGAACATCTCCGTGAGCAAGGACATCAAGTAATTTATCTGAAATTAGATGATAAAAACAATACACAATCACTCTCTAAAAATCTTAATAATTATTTACAATCGCTTGATGTTCAACATTTTGAATATCAACAACCCGACGAATACCGTTTGGATTCACAACTGAAAGAATTTATTAAAGAACATCAGTTTATACTCGAAGAGTCGTTATTCAGTACTGAACATTTTATGATTTCTTCGGGAGAATTTAATGATTTTTTTAAGGGGAAAAAGACGTTTTTAATGGAAAATTTTTATCGAATGATGCGAAAAAAATATGACATTTTGATGAATGGAAACGAACCATTGATGGACAAATGGAATTTTGACGCCGATAACCGAAAAAAATTGCCCGCAAATCACAAACCTATTGATCCGCTTATTTTTGAAAAAGATGTTGCAGAAATTTATGAATTAGTACAGAACCAAGAAATTAAAACCATCGGTCGAGTAAATCCGAAGGCATTTATTTGGGTTTCGACACGTGAGGAAGCACTTCAATTATTAGATTTTTTTATTGGAAATTGC
>JAYVRF010000191.1:0-15256 GCA_043756925.1 Arcicella sp.
AAAGCTCCATACCTTTGAAAATATCCATGATTGATAACTGGTTGGTTATCATAAATATACGAAAAATTTAGCACTCAGTAGCTATCTGGTAAATTCTAAAAATGAATAACGGGAACTACGATACCCCACAGGAAGTAATTGCAGAATTTAAAGGTGCTAACTATGTGGGTAACGAAAGAATCGTTTTTAACATTGCCAAAAATAAATTTAGACTTATTGTATCCTTCAACCTACCTAAAAACTGAATCTGGTCGTCGGTTTAGCAAAGCGTTCCTACTATGAATCTGGTCGTAGGAACGCTTCGCTAAACCTACGACCTATAATCTCATAGAGCGTCCGCTCGTTGTTAGAATGATGAAGGTTATTTAAAAGGCCTTTGCTCACAAACTTTGTCATTGCGAGGCACGAAGCAATCTTTTGGAATGATGAAAGGATATTTGAAAGCCTCTCTCTATAAACTGCAAGATTGCTTCGTACCTCGCAATGACAAAACCGAATGTTTTATCTAAGGTGTCTGGTCGTAGGTTTAGCGAAGCGTTCCTACGACCTATGATCTCATAGAGCGTCCGCTCGCTGTTGGAATAATGAAAAGATTTTGAAAGCATTTGCCATGGACGTTGTCATTGCGAACAAAGTGAAGCAATCTGGGGGAATGATGAAAGAGGAGTTTGAAAACTTTTGCTCGTAAGCAAAAGATTGCTTTGCTACGCTCGCAATGACAAAGCCGAAAGTTTTAATTTTATCAGAACTTCCAAAGCCAAGTTTACCTACAAAAATAGGATAGACTTGGCTTTATTGGTTTTTAAGAACAATCTCTAAATTCTTTTCCGTAAAATTCATTGAGTCATAAAATTAATGAAATATGAACTACAAAATTTCATTTCAGGAAAGAGCCATTTATTTACGGAAATGCTTTCCAAATAATTGACTTTGACTTAAAGAATAAACGGAAGCAAATTTCTGCCTATACTTTATCGGGATATTAGTGAATTTTGGGAATACACTCAACAGCGACAACGTGAACAATGTTTTCATCAGAAATATAATTGATATAAATTTTAAAAGTCGAAAATAAAGTTTTACGCCTTCAAATTCAACCATTTTTAAAGGGCTTTGATAAAATTTTGATGCAAAAGAGACAACTACCGTAAAATAAATATGTCATTGATAATCTGTATTATTAATGGCATATTTATTTTTATTGTGTAGCTTACACCCGAATTACTTATCTTGAAAATGTGTAACTATGGCTAATGAGTTAAAGCAAAATGAGTTTTAAGTATTTGATTCACAGTTAAATATACTTTTTTGAAATTATTGCTACAACCCTTTATTTCTGTTAGACTTGCTGTTAATAATTGTGAATACTTGTCACTAAAATAACAACCAATTATTATTCTGAAATACAAATTTTCCTAACACTGTTAAAACAAAACTATTTTATCCCATGAATTGCCCATGAAAAATTTAATTTACTTCCTGCTCATTTTAGTAACAATCCCCACTTCTTTTTCGCAAAATATCACCCCTAAAACAATGGGGAAAACGGTTACGTTTAGCGTAATTAATTTTAGGACTTCCAGTGCTGCTTTTGTTCAAAGTAATGGTTTGATTAGCAACATGACTACTCAATTACCCATGCCCAACGGAACTTTAGGAGATTTTATTTTGAACGAAACGTTGTTAAGTGATAATAAAATACCCAATATCCAAACTTTTGATGGTGTTTCGCCCGATGGGAAAACTGTTTTGAAACTAACAGTTTTCCCCGACAAAATGGATGGCTTAATGCACACACCCGAAGGATATTTTATCATTGAACCATTAGACGCAAAAAAAGACCAATATCTGATATACGGGATGAACGAAATTCCAAGAGATCGGATGGAATGTGGTTCGGTTGATGAAGGTATTGGTGCTGTAAACAAAAACGGGAGGGTTCTAAGTATTGCCCCATTTCCTACGGGTACACAATTGAGAACTTATCGTTTGGCGGCAGCCGCCACGGGCGAAATGACTACTTTTTATACTAATCAAACAGGGGCGATTGCTCAAATAGTCTCGATAGCGAATGCTTCCAATCTTATTTACGAATTAGAAGCTGCCATTCGTTTTCAATTAACCACTGCTACCACGGGAGGCACTATAATTTTTACTAATGGAGCTACTGACCCTTTTACCGTTGACCCCTCCTTTGCCAATGCTAATAATTCGCAAGCAGGTTTTAATGCTATGAATACTTCAGGTTTATTACCTTTTTCAACCTATGGCATAGGGCATACTTTTAATACACTCGCCGACTTGGGTGGAGGTTCGTATTCTATTTCAGGACAGGCAGGTCCAACTCCGTGTTTAGATGTTTCAAAAGCATTGGGTTGGACACAATGGACATTCAATGCCCCTTTGGGAGCAATTGTCAATTTGTTCGTACACGAAGTAGGGCATCAATTTTCTGCTCCGCATACTTATAATGCTACGGGTGGTTCCGTTGGAAATCCCACTTTCTGCACGGGTGGTTGGAGTTCTACCTCTGCCGTAGAGCCAGGAAGTGGTTCAACACTCATGGCGTATGGAAATAATTGTACTTCCCCCAACTATACTTTATCGGGTAGTAATTTACTTAATTATTTTCATACGAAAAGTCTTGAATTTATCAATAATGCCGTGGCTGGTAGTTCTGGCACTTGCATTACTACAGCGGCTACTGGCAATATATCACCAGTTGCTAATGCTGGGCTTAACGTTACCATTCCAAAAGGAACTCCTTTTAAACTCACTGGTACTGCCACCGATGCTAATAGTGACGCCATGAATTATACATGGGAGCAGTATGATGTAGCTACTAATAATGATAAAGGAGCTTTTGGAAGTTCGATTTTAGGTACTGGAGGCTATTATGCGGTCAATAGTACAACCGCACCTTTGTTCAGGGGTGAAATGTCTTCGACAGTGTTGGATAGAACTTTCCCAAAATTGACTCATATTTTGAACAGTGCCAACGACCCCGCAGATAGTGAAGGAGAAGATTTGCCACAAGTAGCCCGTTCCATGAAATTCAGGTTTACCGTGAGGGATAATCAAGCCAATGGTGGAGGGGTAGATTCCGACGAAACCATTGTAACCGTTACCAATGATGGACCTTTCTTACTGACTTCTCAAAATACCCCCACACTTTGGATTTATACTGGCAGCAATACGGCAAACATTACGTGGAGCGTAAATAATACAAATATTGCACCTCTGAGTGTAGCAAACGTAAAAATTTCGTTTTCTACTGACGGAGGATCTACTTTCCCTATCACGTTATTAGCGAATACTCCCAATGACGGTTCGGCAACTATAACGATTCCTAATAATCCTACTTCACAAGGCAGGATTAAAATTGAACCTGTAGGAACTTATGCCTTTTTTGATATTAGCAATGTAAATATCACTATCTCGACTACTTGCACACCAGAAATTTCAAGTATTACGCCTTCCAATGCTGTGAGTGCAAGTGAAGGAACGGCTGCTTTAAACTTGGGATTGAGTGCCTATGGAACGGCTATTACAAATTTTATGGGTACCCTCACTACAACGGACATTTCAGGGACTTTAATTGGCGATAATGCTGGAACATGTGCTAATTACGGTGGTAATCCTACTAAATATGATGTTTATCCTTTCAAAGTTATTACTGCTGGAAGCTATACATTTACTATAAGTGGGCATTCCTCTGGTACGGTTTTTAATATATACAATGGGTCCATTAATCCATCCGTACTTTGTACAAATTGGTTAGCATCAAGTTTTAATGCTTCTTTAAATTCACTTGGTACTACAGTTACAAAAACTTTAGCGGTTGGTACGTATTATATTATGGTCTCAAGTTTTTCGGAAACCCAACCGACACTGCCTGCTAACTATGTAATTACACCATCTGGGGGTACAATTTATAATTTAGTTCCATCGGTAGCTTCGCCTTATGCTTACACTTATCCTGTAGTAAATAGTGGAGGGAATATTGTAGCTTTTAATGATAATTCAAACTTGACAGATGCTCAAATTTACAATCAAAATACATTTACTGTTTACGGTTTATCGTATCAAGGTGGTGCAAATTTAAGTCCATACGTAGGTACAAGTTTTAGCTCTTTCCAAGCTCTTTTAACGGCTAACACAGTTTGTGGAAGATTGAGTACCAATTCTAAAAGTGTTACAGTGAATTGTAACCCACCACTCCAACCTTCTGCTTTTACTACTTCATCAACTTCCGTTTGTCGGGGAGCGACTAACGTAGTCTATACCATTCCAGCGGTAGCAGAAGCGGATTTTTATGTTTGGAATTTTTCACTTTTTGGGGCAACTGTTTCGGGAACTTCTAATTCCGTAACCATCAATTTTTCCTCATCCGCTAATGTAGGCACGGGAATACTCAGTGTTACTGCAAATAATGGTTGTGGCGTTAGTCCTGCCAGAACAATGAACGTAACGGTAAACGCAGTTCCGACACAGCCTTCAGCCTTTACTACTTCATCGCCCACTGTTTGTAAAGGTAATAATAATGTTACTTACACAGTTCCAGCGGTGTCAGGAGCGACCAGTTACACATGGACGTATTCAGGTACGGGGGCAACTTTCACTGGAACTTCTAATTCTGTAACAGTCAATTTTTCGGCATCCGCTACTTCGGGAACATTAAGTGTAGTGGCAAATAATGGTTGCGGTGGTAGTACAGCAAGAACCTTAGCCATTACTGTATTATCGATTCCTACCACACCTACTACTTTTCAATCAGGAAATTGGAATGTAGCATCAAGTTGGCAGTGTGGTATATTACCAACTTCGTTAACAGATGCAATAATAAGTTTTGGAAATACAATAACGATTAATGGTGTTACGGTCCAAGCAAAAAACCTAATAAATAATGGAGGGTCGGTGAATTTTATAAATAGCGGTATTTTGAAGTTGAACAATTGATAGGATAGATTTCCCAAGGTCGTAGGTTCAACGAAGCGTTCCTACGACCTATAAATCATAAAGCGTCCGTTCCTTATTAGAATGATGAAAGGACATTTTAAGGCATTCCTTAAAAAAGAGCTTTATCATTGCGAGAAAAGTGATTTTGTCCCTCATAAGGTAAAATAATACGCTTCCTTAAAAAATCAAAGTATCGGTATTCAAAAAATAATCCATTTACTTTAACGTTTAATCGTAAATCAATCTTTAAAATAAATTACAATGCTAAGAAAAGTTAAATTATCACTAATTATGATGTGTTTTGTTGCTTCAAATACGTTTGCACAACAGACTGATGCAGTTTTGGGCGTTTGGAAAAATGGGGAAGGTACTGGAATGGTACAGGTTTATAAAAAAGGTGACAAATATTTCGGTAAATTGGTATGGCTAAAAGTACCAAACGATGCCGACGGGAAACCAAGAACCGACATCAACAATCCAGAAGCAAATCTGAAAACTCGTCAATTAAAAGGGCTTGAAAATTTGAGAGATTTTACCTTCAAAGGCGAAAATAAATGGGAAGGTGGACGAATTTATGACCCTAAAACGGGTTCAGATTATTCTTGCGAAATGAAATTGATTGATGAAAATACCTTAGAAGTTCGTGGATATATTGGTGTTTCACTTTTCGGAAGAACGGACGTTTGGAAAAGACAAATAAAAAAGTCGTAGTAAATAGTCTAATATAATTTCAAAACAGGGTATTCGAAAGAAAATTTGCATACCCTGTTTTTTTACTCAACTTACGGACTTACAAAATTAAGGCTAACATTAAAATATAATGGATTGCCAAGTGTATTTGAAAATACACGATTTTCATTAGCGGTTGGATTTTGAGTATTATAAGCATCAAAACGCCAATTATACCGTAAACCCGCCTGAGCAGAAAGCCACACAAAGCCTGTCAATTTAGTTTCAAACGTGATTCGTGGCTTCAATTCTCCCCTTCTTAGAAATACGTCAGAGTTATTTATTTGTCCCAAATAAAAAGCATTTCCTTCAATTTCGTAGCCAAACATTAAATATGAAGTAGGACTAAAATTCCTTCTCACATTCAACTTAGCGGGAAAAGTAGTTTCAATTCCCCATGTAGGATTGAAAGTTCGGTTGTATAAAATTACTGGAATGTGTAGTAGCTGTCCCGCCCTGTATGTACGAGTAACTCCGAGTCCCCACATAAAATTATCATTCTTTTTCCAACCGTAAATGGCTGTTCCACTGTATGTCATTGCCTTAGAAAGCTGTCCATCAAGGTTTCCATAATTTCCGCTTAAATCAGCATTTACTTGAAAAATTAGGAATTGTTTATCGTTCAACGGTTTGAATGCCGTTAAATTTAATCCCGTACTATTCATTGAGTTGATACGCTGAAAGAAAACTGAACTTTCAGGATTCTGTACTGAAACTTGGGTATTCCAAAAAGTTAGACCAAGATTTAAAATAAAATTTGATTTTGAAATTATTGGCGTATTTAATCCTACTCGCAATCCACCAAAAGAATTAACGTGTGTATCAGTTGTATTAATGATTTTCGTAACATCATTAACCGAAGTGGAAGTGAGATGAAAAGACAGTTGCGTTTCGTAACCAATTGAAATCAGCTTAGTTGGCGATAAATAATTCACTTTCTGCGTACAAAAGTTTTTGACCTTTTTGTCATCGGCATCCCCAAAACTATCAAAATCTATTTCATCAGATTTAATCTTGGTTGTGTCAGTTTGTGCAAAAGAAAGGAGGGGAATTAGGCAATAAAATGCTAAAATTAGAATTACTTTCATAAATGAGTTTCGTTGATTATTTTATTTTTAAACCTTCAATTTTCAATGAAGGTTTTGAGTCATTTTCTTCTTTAACTATCGCTTAATTTGTTTCTTTTCAACCTCTTTGGTCATTTTCTGCCCTAATTCTGGCGTAATTTCAAAGGTTTTATAAACCGAAAATTCATCAACCGTTGGATTTAATTTTTGAATGGCAGGATGCTTTGTGTCAAATTCTCTGTCGCCAATAATGGTGTTATAATCAACTTCTTTTAATCCACCCATGTTGTCAGAATAATCATTAAAGCGAACATTTGCATTTTTATTGGCTAATTTCCCCCCTTCCCAGCTTACCACATTTCCCCCTAAATCCCAGCCTATTCCCGTAATTGTAAAGGTTTTACCATTCAAAGCAATAATTTCTGACATTTTCATGCCTAACCGTAAACCAAGTTTTGAAATCCAAGGACTATTATTTTTTAGTTTTGCATTTTCATCTAACCTTCCTTTCACCACAACATCTTGAATTTGCTTATATTCTTTGCCATCTTGCCAATAAATTTGAACTTCTTTGTCCGTATCTCCAAAAAGTTTAGTGGTTTCAAAACTTCCTTCACCCGTTTCAATTGTGGCTTTTTTGATAATGTTCTTAACACCATACCTTGTTTCAAGTCCTTGTAAATCAACACATTCCAAAACATCTTCAACGTACATAACTTTTGAAATAGTCGAATCTGTAACAACCGTATCAATTTGGGTTATTATTGTTGTGTCGGTTGTTTCAATAGTGGTTTTGGTTTGAGTGCACGAAGTTATCAAGCCTAAAAAAGCAATGGAATATAGTATTTTTTTCATTTTTTTATTTCTATAAATTGATAACTAAACCGTCATACGCCAAATTTATATTTGCTGGTAATTCTTCATTAACTTCACGATGCAGACCCATTTGATGGCTTATATGAGTAATGTATGCTTGTTCAGGAGCAATTTTTTCTAAGACCTTAACGGCTTCTGATAACGTAAAATGCGACAAATGTTCTTGTTTTCTTAACGCCCCAATTACAACTACTTTTGAACCTTTTACTTTTTCAATTTCCTCATCCGAAATAAAATTCACATCCGTTATGTACGTGAAATCTTTTATCCGAAATCCAAAAACGGGTAATTTATAGTGCATTACCTCAATCGGTAAAACGTCAATTCCTTCCACTTGAAAAGGATAATTTTGGATTTCGTTGAGCGTAAGTTGAGGAGTTCCTGGATATTTTATTTCGGTAAAAGCGTAATGAAATTCCTGCATGATTTGCTCCAAAACGTGTTTTCTACCATAAATAGGCATATCTCGTTTTTGGAAAAAATTAAAAGCTCTTACATCGTCCAGTCCAGCAGTGTGGTCTTTATGTTCGTGCGTAAACAGAATTGCATCCACATTTTTCACCCTTTCTCTCAACATTTGCTGACGAAAATCGGGACCCGTATCCACAACAAGATGCTTTCCATCAACTTCAATGTGAATAGAAACTCGTAGTCGTTTATCTCGAAAATCAAGGGATTGGCAAACCTCGCACCCACAGGCAATTACGGGAACGCCCTGCGATGTACCAGTGCCTAAGAAGGTGATTTGCATGATTTTAGGTAGTAGGTATGAGGTAGTAGGTATAAGATATTGGGGTTATTGAGAATATTTCTACATAAAACCTCGTACCTGCTACCTTGTAACTCATACCTAAAAAATTATTCCGTTAAGGCTTTAACTTGTGCCACTAAGGCATCGAAATTCAATGGTTTCGCTAACATATCATCAAAACCTGCTTCTTTAAAATCGTCCATCGAATAGTTACGTGCGTTACCAGTGATAGCAATCATCGGCAACTTCGCTTTTTTCTCATCTTTCAATCTACGAACGGCTTTTGCACACTCCATTCCGTCCATAACAGGCATATTAATGTCAAGTAGAAGAATATCGAAATCTTCTTTTTCAAGAGCATCCAATACTTGCTGACCATTTTTTACTGAATGAATTTCAAAGTTCTGAAATTCTAATATTTTTTTAGCAAGGTTTTGGATAACAGAGCTATCTTCGGCAATTAAGACTTTTTTCATATTAAACTTAAAATTAGTTATTGTGGTAAAGATAAACAACGAGAACCAAATATTTAGTAGTTATTCGTTATTGGTTATTCGTTATTGATTTTAAAAAATCATAATCAACTCATTTTCAATTACTTGCAAACAAAAAAAATTGAAAAATCTGTTTAATAAAACTTGAAACCTATAAATAAATACCATTTTATTATTCACTTTTACTGATAAAATTCGGCTCAAAAAGTACCAAACAAGCAATATCTGCCATCTTAAATTCACCGTGAAGTCCAAGAGTTCTCAAACGATTTTCAATGGAATCGGGATAATTATGAAACCAATCTAAGGAGCATAATCCTAAAAATCCATTAATCTGACGAATCCAAATTCAGACTGAGTCGTATGGATAAAATTACTTTAACCCATCGTCTAAAAATTACGAAACAGGTAATTGCAAAGGAATTCGATTCAATCTCTGACCCGTTAAATTAAAAACTGCATTAGCAATTGCCGCTCCGATTGGTCCGATTGGTGGTTCGCCAACGCCACGGGGTTTATCTCCACTTGATAGCAAAACTACCTCAATTTCAGGAGTATCACGCATATACGCCATTGGATAATACCCGAAAGCATTAGGTGTTGCCTTACCATCTTTAATCTTTATTTCTTCAAAAAGTGTAGCACTCAAACCCATAATAATTGCTCCTTCCGACTGTGCTTTCACGCCGTCTGGATTAATAATGATGCCTGGGTCAATGGCACAAGTTACTTTTTTAACTTTGATTTGCCCGTTTTTAATTTCAACTTCCGCCACTTGTGCCACGGGTGTATTTACGTCAATGGAGCAAGCTAAACCCATCGCACGACCCTTTGGAAGCGGTTTTCCCCAACCCGCTTTTTCACAAGCCGCCTTCAACACGTTCTTAATTGAATCTCCTCTTTCATCATCGGCAAGGTGCTTTAATCTGAAAGCCAACGGATCTTGTTGTGATTGATGAGCGAGTTCGTCCATGAAAGATTCTATCGCAAAAGTATTCGCCAGAAGTCCCAATCCACGCCACCAACTGGTTTGAAACGGGAGTTCTTTGTGGTAAGCGGTTGTGCTATAATTTTTAATATTTTTGTAATGAATCATCCCTCCACGCCATGCCCCAAAATCTGCCCCAACGATGCTTTCCCCAATAGATGAACTCAAAGGTTTGAAAATATTGGCTAAAATGGCAGAATTAAATGCCACATCAGCACTGGCAGTATGATGTTCAATGGCTTCAATTGTTCCGTTAGCATCTAATTTTGCCTTCAAAACATTGTGCGTTGGTGGACGTAAAACGCCATTTTGGAATTCTTCGGTACGCTCAAAAAATACGTGTACGGGCTTTCCAACGGCTTTTGACATTAAAGCGGCTTCAATGGCGTGAGGCGTTTGTAACCTTCTACCAAATCCTCCACCCAAAAATTGTGACTGAATATCAACGTTTTCTTTGTCTATTTTCAAGGCTTTTGCAACATCGTCACGAGTAATACTGGCTACTTGCGTACTCATTTTTACAACCACTTTTCCGTCTTGAAAAAAGGCAGATGCCCCGTTGGGTTCTATTTGTCCGTGAACGCCCAGCGGACTGAAATATTCTTTAACAATTGTGCCTTCTTGCTTCAAAACATCAGTATTGCCTTCTTTTTGAATTTTGACATCCTTACCCACTCCTACTTTCACAAGTGCATCAACATCAGCTTGTTGCACTAATTTATTGGGCATATTCCAAGTAATTTTTAAGGCTTTTTTTGCATCTTCCGCCTGTACTCGAGAGTTTGCAACTACTCCAGCAAATCCCTTTTCAATGACCACTTTCACAACGCCAGGCATACTGCCAACATTTCCAACCTCCGCACTTTTAAAAATCGCTCCAAAAACGGGCGGACGAGCAACCGAACCGAAAAGCATATTTGGGAAAGTTGAGTCAATGCCATATAAAGTTTCACCTTTCACCTTTGGAATTAAATCAATGCGAGGAATTGGCTTTCCAATAATCGTAAAATCTTTATTTGATTTCAAGACAGGGTCTTCAATTTTGATATTCCAATTAGTTGATTTTGAGGCGATTTCAGCAAAAGTTAACTTTTTATTACTTCCAATTACTTCACCATTTTTTACGGTTAACGTGTTGGCAGGAACGCCCAAAATGGTGGAGGCATTGACTTTTATCATTTCTCGCATCGTAGCAGCTAATTCTCGAAGCGGTTGATAAAGACTCGAAACCGTCAAACTTCCACCCGTTGAAAGTGAATCAATGGGTCCGTGATTGGTGGTGGCATGAACAACTGTGATATTCTTAAAGTCCATTTCAAGCTCCTCAGCGGCAATTTGAGCCAAAGCGGTAAAAATCCCTTGCCCCATTTCAACTTTTGGGGAATGTAAAATTACCGTTCCATCTTGTTGTAATTCAAACCAAATATAGGCTTCATAATCATTTTTATAACCAGGAGGTCCTTGATCAACTTGTTGTGCAATTGTTCTTCTGAGTGATCCACAACCAACTACACTAATGCCCAATAACACCCCTAAACCAACGCCCGTTTTGAGGATAAAACCTCGACGATTTACCGTTTTATTTTCCATTTTCTTTGAAATTTTAGTGGGAGGTTATTGTTGAGAAGATTTAATTGAAGCCGCCCGATGAATGGCTTTTCGCATTCGATAATACGTTCCACAGCGACAAATATTGGTAATATTATCATCTATTTCTTCATCGGTTGGATTAGGAATTTTATCCAATAAATTAGCGACTGACATCATAAAACCTGGCTGACAATACCCACATTGGGGAACAATTTCTTCAACCCAAGCCTGTTGAACGGGATGCAGTTTTTCACCCGAAGAAAGTCCTTCAATAGTTGTAATATGCTTATTTTGAGCGTACTGTGCTGCAAAGGAACATGAACGAACGGCATCTCCATCAATGTGAACGGTACAAGCTCCACAAGCCGCCTGACCACAACCGAACTTAGTGCCTTTCATATTTAATACATCTCGTACCACCCATAAAAGAGGCATATTTTCTGGCACCTCGACTGTTTTGGGAATACCGTTAATCGTAAAATCTATTTTCATTTTTTTGAGAAGTTTAATTTCTTAAATTTATAGAAGACGCAGGCAGAGTTGTTAAACCCTGCCTGCGCTAATATCAACTAAATAATTCATTTCACCACCGCCCCATTATCTGCCCAACCCTTCACCGCTTTGGCAAATTGGGCTTGATTCAGTGGTGGTAAAGCACGACCTTTCCCAGGGTTCCACGCCCATAAAACGAGCGTATCTTTTGTCATGTGATGAACTAATTCTTCCAAATTTTTACCGCCATTAGTTTTTTGATTCAAAATAGATTCGCCAATTTGTTCATCCGAAAGTCCTTGCCAAGCCATGCTAATTGGTGCTAAATGCCATTTTGGAGCTCCTGGAACGTTTGAATAGGGATTATTTGTTTTTTGATGGCAAGTATTACAACGCATTGCCGCCAATCCTTCGTTATCTTTTCCACGTTGCACATTAAAAAGATGAACATTGCGACCGTCTCCTTGTCTTGGGTAGTCATCGGAGGGATGGCAATTCATACAACGGGGATGCTTAATGACCGTTAACATTTGTTTGAAAGATTCCAACGATTTTTCTTTTTTAAGCAGAGTATCATCTTTAATTTGGAAAGAACTTATACTAAATAAAATGATGCTGGTGACCACGAGAGAGATAATAGAATATATTATTTTCATAAATTAAATATTAGAGAATTGTTAAATTTATGCACAATTTACGAGATTATTCTTTCAAAAAATATGACTTTATTTCGTTTGTAAACTCTTTCAAGAGTTATATAGTTTCACTGAATATCAATATCCTCAAAAAACATCATGCCAAACAAATTTTTAACCGCTGAATGGAATAATCTTATCATGGCAAATTACGTCATTGACCCTAAAATCCTGGAACCATATCTTCCCCCAAAAACAGAATTAGACTATTTTAATGGCGTTTGTTACGTCAGCGTAATTGGTTTTATGTTTGAGAAAACGAAAATTTTGGGTTTAACTTTTCCTTTTCACGTAAATTTTGAGGAAGTAAACCTTCGCTTTTATGTCCGAGTAAAGCACGGAAATGGATGGAAAAGAGGGGCGGTATTTATTAAAGAAATTGTGCCAAAATTTGCTATTACGCTGGTTGCCAATACTTTATACCGTGAAAAATACGTAACCTTACCGATGAGACATTTCCACAATGAATCAGAAAATGAAATTAATTTAGGTTATCATTGGAAATTTAAAGGCGTTTGGAATAAATTGGAAGCAACCACTGAGAAAACTACTTCTCCGTTAATTCAAGGGAGTAAAGAGCAATTCATTGCTGAACACTATTGGGGTTATGCCAAATACAGTGACAAAACCACTTTTGAATACGGCGTTCAACATCCTTCATGGCTAATTCATAAAGTAAAAAGCTACAAAATTGAATGTGATTTTGAGAAATTATACGGAAAACAGTTTGCATTTTTAAACGAAAATCCAGCCGATAGTGTGTTCATGGCGAAGGGTTCAGCGGTTAGTATTTTGCATAAGAAAAATTTGTACGCAGATCAGTAAAGACAAATAGCATTCATTCACGGATTCGTACATGGACGAATGCTGTTCATCCCTACATTATTCATTCCCTAAAAATCACCTTCAACCTAATTCTTTTCCACACTTTACAAACTCTTTGCCCTGACATTTGTATTTTTGTTTAGAATTGAAATATAATGTTCAATTCTAAATGTTCAATTTTTAATTTTCAAGTAAATAAAGGGCAGAAAATCCCTTCCAGTTTCCCCCAATGGCAAGACCTTCCAACAATCCTAACGATAAAAATAAAGAGAAAAAATCCCACGAAACGCCCCTTTCTAAGCAATACAACCAGATAAAATTAAAATATCCAGGAGCTATGTTGTTGTTTCGGGTAGGTGATTTTTATGAGACTTTTGGGGAAGATGCCGTTCGTGCTTCAAAGATTTTGAACATTACTTTGACTCGTAGAAATAACGGAAATGCGGATGACCATTTGGCAGGTTTTCCGCATCATTCTTTGGATAATTATCTTCCCCGTTTGGTGCGTGCAGGTGAACGGGTGGCGATTTGTGACCAATTAGAAGACCCTGCAACGGCAAAGGGAATTGTGAAAAGAGGAGTCACGGAATTGGTTACGCCTGGGGTTTCCTACAATGATAATGTGTTGGATATGAAGCAAAATAATTATTTGGCTTCTATCAGTTTTTCGTCATTTTCAAAGGAAGTTGTAGGCATTGCTTTCTTGGATATTTCAACGGGTGAATTTTTGTGTTCGCAGGGAAATATGGCTTATATTGAGAAATTATTACAAAGTTTTTCCCCTTCGGAAGTTTTATTTTGTAAGAAAAATCGGCAAGAATATACGCAACTATTTGGCGATAAATATCTAACTTTTGGCTTAGATGATTGGGCTTTTAAGCACGATTTTGCTTATCCATTATTAACTAATCACTTCAAAACCAATAACTTAAAAGGTTTTGGCATTGAATCATTAACCGAAGGAATTATTGCAGCGGGTGTAATTATGCACTATTTATCTGAGACTGAACACAAACAAGTCGGACATATTTCTCGTATCAATCGTTTGGAAGAAGAGAAATACGTTTGGTTAGATAAATTCACGATTCGCAACTTGGAATTAGTATCGGCACAACAAGAAGGCGGCATCCCATTGATTCAAATTCTCGATCATACCATGACTCCAATGGGAGCGAGATTATTGAGAAAATGGTTGGTTTTACCCCTTAAAGAAAAATCTCAAATTCAAGAAAGATTAAATACTGTTTCATACTTCAAAGAAAACGAAGAATTACGTGAAAGTTTAGCGTCTCATTTGAAGCAAATCGGTGATTTAGAACGACTTATCTCGAAAGTTGCCGTCCGCAGAATCAACCCCAGAGAATTATTAGCTCTCAAAAAATCACTTTTACACATCGAACCCATTCGTTGGCAATTAATCAATGGTAAGCCTTTGGAAGTTATTGGAGGATTTCGTTCAGAAAAAGATGCTCGTGAACTGGCCGTGAGTGGAGGAGTTTTTGACGATGATACTGAGAGAAATGAAATCAGTAGCAATAATTTTTTGAATGAAGTTTTGAATCCAGAGTATTCAAAGTCGGCAGTCGAAAGTCAGCAATCGACAGTCGAAGAAACGAATATTAACGCTGAAAAAGTTGAACTCGAAAACCGATCGTCGAAAATCGAAAATCGAAAATTGGAACTTCTTTGTAAATACGCCGACCAACTAAATCCATGTCAATTTTTATTGGATAAAATTCAGAAAGAACTCCGTGACGACCCACCACTTTTGAGCAATCAAGGAGGCATGA
>JAYVRF010000192.1:0-15202 GCA_043756925.1 Arcicella sp.
ATGATTTGAATGCCTTAGCCGCAAAAATTGCGAAAAATCTTGACGCTGGTGAAAAAGTTAATATCACCGTAAAAGGTTTTGCCAGTCCATTAGCGAAAAACGACTATAACATCAATTTAACGAAACGCAGAATTAGTAGTATTATGAATTTTATGTCAAAATTTGATGGAGGTAAATTGAGCAAAATGATGGATAGAATCTCAGTTACTGAACAACCAAACGGAGAGGATTCTTCTGTTTCGGGTTTGAGTGATGACGAGAAAAATGCGAAATTATCAATTTACGATTTAGCACCTTCAAAAGAACGTCGAGTTGAGATTGTTGATGTTCGTTTCGTGAAAGAATAAAATAAATTAATTATTGTGATTATTAACGTCGTGAAGGTTTAAGCCTTCACGACGTTTTTTATTGAATTCAATTGAACTTAAATGTGAAAGGTTTGTTTAGTTTAATGTAACTACATTAATTGTAGTTACATTAAATTAAACAACAAAATAAGATGAACTTCATAGACCAATTGAACTGGCGATATGCCACCAAGCGAATGATTACTGATAAAGCCATTCCACAGGAAAAACTTGATAATATTGTAGAGGCAATTCGACTTTCTGCAACTTCGTGGGGTTTGCAACCTTTTAATTTAATTGTGGTGCAAGATAAAGCAATGTTGCAACAAATTATGCCATTAGCATACAATCAACCACAGATTGGTGAAGCGAGTGCTTTGATTGTTTTTGCAATTTGGGATAAAATCACCCAAGAAAAAATTGACCATTTCTTTAATTTAATTTCAACGGAAAGAGGTGTTCCAATAGAGGTATTAGCGGGCTACAAAGCAATGGTAGAAGGTTCAACCTTATCAATGGATGATACAACAGCACATGCTTGGATGGCTCGTCAAGCGTATATTGGCTTGGGTACGGGTTTGGTAGCAGCAGCCGTTGAGGAAGTAGATAGTTGTCCGATGGAAGGATTCACACCAAACGCCTTGGATGAATATTTAGGATTACCCGCAAAAGGATTGAAAAGTGTAGTAATAATGGCTGTTGGCTATCGTGACGAAGCGAATGACCCAACTTCAAATATGAAGAAAGTAAGAGTTCCTGCAAGTGAATTCGTAGTTTCTTAAAAGGATATATTTCATAATTGAAAGGCTAATTCTGTGGAGTTAGCCTTTTTTGTTTTTTTGGATATACTAACAACGATTTTCATTTTCTCTTTCGTACTTTTGAATCTCATTTGTATAAAAAAATTAACTATGCTAAAATCTGTCCCTTTCGACCAAACGCACGCATTTTCTTTACTTACCAAACATAAAAAAGAAATTGTTGAAACAACTATCAAAGACCTCTTTAAAAATGATGCTGAACGATTTAATAAATTTTCAATCCGCTTTGAAGATATTTTATTAGATTATTCTAAAAATATAATTACCGAAAAAACCAAGGCAATCTTGGTGGCTTTGGCAAATGAATGTGAGTTAGACGATGCCATTGAGCGAATGTTTACTGGCGATGTCATTAACCAAACCGAAAAACGTGCTGTGCTTCACGTGGCTTTAAGAAATCGGTCAAACTCACCCATTGCCGTTGATGGTCATGAGATTATGCCTGACATAAATGCAGTTTTAGAAAAAATGAAAGGGTTTTCTAAAAAAGTGATTTCGGGAAACTGGAAAGGATATACAAGGAAAGCAATTACTGACGTTGTAAACATCGGAATTGGTGGTTCTGATTTAGGACCTGTGATGGTAACAGAAGCCCTAAAACCGTATAAAAATCATTTGAACCTACATTTTGTCTCGAATGTAGACGGTACGCACATTGCAGAAACACTAAAAAAAGTAAATCCAGAAACGACTTTGTTTTTAATCGCTTCCAAGACTTTCACTACGCAAGAAACCATGTCAAATGCCAATTCTGCCCGTGATTGGTTTATTGCCAATGGTGGTTCTGCGGAGGAAGTGGCGAAACATTTTGTGGCACTTTCAACCAATGAAAAGTTGGTAACCGCTTTTGGAATTGACCCAGAGAATATGTTTGGTTTTTGGGATTGGGTCGGTGGACGATATTCGTTATGGTCAGCCATTGGTTTATCTATTTCATTATCAGTGGGTTACGATAATTTTATTGAACTTTTGGAAGGTGCTCATGCAATGGATAAACACTTCCGCACGGCTAATTTCAACGAAAATATACCCGTAATTTTGGCACTTTTAGGAATTTGGTATAACAATTTCTTTGGGGCCGATACTCAAGTAATTCTGCCTTACGACCAATACATGCATCGTTTTGCTGCTTATTTTCAACAAGGAGATATGGAATCAAACGGTAAGCAAATTGGGCGAGATGGAAAAGAAGTATCGTACCAAACGGGTTCAATTATCTGGGGAGAACCTGGAACAAACGGTCAGCACGCTTTTTATCAATTAATCCATCAAGGAACAAAGATGATTCCTGCCGATTTTCTTGCCCCTGCCATTTCACACAATCCAATCGGGCAACATCACCAAATGTTATTATCTAATTTCTTTGCTCAAACAGAGGCATTAATGAATGGAAAAACTCGTAAAGTTGTGGAAGAAGAGTTAGTGAAAGCTGGAAAACATCAAGCTGAAATTGATGAATTAGCTCCTTTTAAAGTTTTTACAGGCAATCGTCCAACGAATTCAATTATGTTTAAACTTCTGACTCCAAGGACATTAGGCAGTTTAATTGCGATGTACGAACACAAAATTTTCGTACAAGGAATTATCTGGAATGTATTTAGTTTCGACCAATGGGGTGTTGAATTAGGCAAGCAATTAGCCAATCAGATTCTACCAGAATTGGGTGGGAATGAAGAGGTTAACTCACACGATTCCTCCACGAATGGGTTAATAAATGCTTATAAAAATTGGCGTTAAAAATTGAATTAGCTTAACAAAATGCTCACTAAATATGAAATTTAGTGAGCATTTTTGTTAGGCTAATTTCCTCAAAATCTCCTCAAAATCCATCTTCTCTTGCTCACCCGAAATCATGTTTTTCAGAGTCAATTTTCCAGTATTTATCTCCTCCGAACCAATGATGCAAACGTAAGGAATTTGCTTTTTATCGGCATAATCCAATTGCTTTTTAATTTTGCAAACATCTGGATAAACTTCCGAATTTAAGCCTGCCAATCGTGCCATCTGTAGTAGAGGAAGGGCAAAATTTAATTCATCCTTTCCAAAATGACAGAATAATAATTGTGTGGTAACTAATTGATTATCAGTAAATAGGCTTAATTCTTCCATTACATCATAAATTCTATCAACCCCAAACGAAATGCCAACACCCGACAATCCAGGTACTCCAAAAGTACCCGTTAAGTTATCATAACGACCTCCGCCTGTGATAGAACCAATCTGAACGCCCAAGGCTTTTACTTCAAAAATTGCTCCCGTATAATATGAAAGTCCACGGGCGAGCGTGATGTCTAATTCAATATTTTTTTCCGATAAACCAAAGGCTGAAAGATACGCCCAAACTTGCTTTAATTCTTCAATTCCTTGCCTTACCATTTCAGAATTTGGGAATAATTCTTCCAATTTCAAAAACTTCTCTTGGTTCGTTCCAGAAATTTCAAAAATTGGGTCAAGTTTGGCTAATGACTCACTTGAAAAGCCTTTTTCAGCCAATTCTTCCAAGACTTTTTCTTTACCAATTTTATCTAATTTATCAATTGCAACCGCCAAAGTTCCCTCCTGCCCTACTGCTCCAATGGCTTCTGACAGTCCTGTTAAAACTTTACGATTATTAATTTTTAAAGAAAAATTAATCCCCAAATCCTTCATTACTTCGTGAATCATCAAGACAATTTCGGCTTCACAAATCAGCGAATCCGTACCCACAACGTCGGCATCACACTGATAGAATTCTCTGTAGCGACCTTTTTGTGGACGGTCACCACGCCAAACGGGTTGAATCTGATAACGCTTGAAAGGCATCGTTAATTCGCCTCGATTCATCACCACGTAACGAGCAAAAGGCACGGTCAAATCATATTTAAACCCTTTTTCGGATATTTTTGCCGTAAGTTTTTTATAACCTTCGTCTAAATCAGATTGTCCGATTTTCTCGGAAAAATTACCTGAATTTAGTACTTTGAACAATAATTGGTCACCTTCTTCACCATATTTTCCCATTAAAGTCGAAAGGTTTTCCATAGCTGGCGTTTCAATCGGTTGAAAGCCAAAGCGTTCAAAAACTGAACGAATGGTTGAAAATATATAATTGCGTCGAACCATTTGTTGTGGTCCAAAATCTCTTGTGCCTTTTACAATACTGGGTTTTGACATAGTTATTGGGTACTTGTTATTAGTTATTGTGAATTGCTTATTAGCTTTTCCTAAAATTATTTGACTAAGTTTTACAAAATTACAAAACGCTTAATATTTTCGTTGATAATGAGATTAATTAAACTCAATAAAATGTTTAAACAAAGATTCTGAATAGCTAATAATGAATCATCTAATTTTATAACATACTATAATTCAACATTTTACTCTAAAAGAAATTGTAATTGAACGCAATGAATTAGGGTTACCAAATAACCAATTTCCAATAACAAATAACTAATTAATAAAACTGATTTGGTAGAAAAAAAAAAAAGCCGTAATTTTGCACTTCAATTTAAAAATCTGTTCACAATGGCTGTTACAAGACTTAAAAGAAAAGATAGAAGAAACAAGAGTATAGCCACTAACAAAATCAATGCGATTAAGTTTTTGACCTCAACTCCTGAAATCAAGTTAATTGATATTGAGAGTATCAAAGCTGAATTTGCTGCGAAGGCTGCGAAGTAATTTTGTACAATTTCTTCTAAGAAACAAAAACCCATCTCAACAGATGGGTTTTTTGATTCTAATTCACAAAAAATGAACAACAAAAATCGAACATCGAAATAACTACTTCCCCTTCTTATCCTCCTTATTTCTCAGCACATCGCCCAAATGATTTAACTTCTTAACGTGTTTTATCATTTCTTTCTCTTGCTTGTTAATTCTTTTATTTACGTCCATCAAAACCCTAAAACGAATGGCTTGACCTAACGAAACTAAGCCTAAGCTGGTGAGAATCAGGCCGTAAAGTCCCATCACAAACCATCTTGAAAAGGCAGTCAATGGATTGGCTTTTAAGGTGGCTGCCGAACTAACGATAGAAATTCCAAAGCCAAAGAGCAACAATCCTGCCCCTGCACAAAGCAACCATTTTGTTCTCAATGGCATTCTGTTTACTAATTTTTGACCTGGTGCTTTTTTGGGAATGTCTGGTTTCATATTGGATATTTAAGTTTAAATAGTGATTTATCATTGAAATTATTTCCAAAGACCTCCAAGTAGTTTCTCAATATTCCTAAATTCTTGATTCAAATTACTCGGAATTGTCTTGTTTGAATACGTAAAACCATGTTCTTGCCAAAGAAAAATGGTATAATAATCAGTGTAATAAATGGCTTTTGCGGTAGTTCTTACCAACGATATCTTTTCATTCGGAATTTTTTTTTCAATAGTCATTAAAAAATAAGCTTTTGTTCTTAACATCATAAGTTTTTTCTCTCCAATCTTCTTTTCAACCACATTTGCATGAGTTTCTAAACTTTTAAGAGCCGATTGAGGCAAAAAAACTTCTTGGTGTCTTTCTACATAAAAATTGCTTCCATTAGCACGCATTGACCAGCCTTTAATTAACTGATTTTTAGCCATTTGTATTTTATTATCTTTCAAAATTGCATTCAAATCCAAGCGTCCAGACGAATCCATTTGGGCATAAACCTTGGTATTGAAAAGGATAAATAAGCACAATAAAAATAATTTAGTGGTGTTTATTTGAGAAGTCATTATCTTAAACATAATTTTATATTTCAAAATCACCATAAACTAACAAAAACATTCCATGAAAATCAACAAAAAAGTAATTTTTACTGTCTTAGTTTCCATTTCTGCCCTGTATGTTAATGGTCAGGACGCTCGATTTACTCAAAAAAACCCCGATAAACCAGATGCTACGGAATACATGGATCCAGAAATTAAGGTCATCACACCAGGTACGGTTCCTTCTGATGCAATCGTTTTGTTTGACGGTAAAAATTTAGACCAATGGGAATCAACCAAAGACGGTGGAACAGCAAAATGGAAATTGGAAGATGGAGCTATGACAATTGTGGCTGGAACGGGAGGAATTTCAACAAAGAAGCATTTTGCTGATTGCCAATTACACATTGAATGGCGTTCACCGATTGAAGGGGATGAAAAAAAAGGACAAGGAAAAGGAAATAGCGGCATTTTCTTGCAAGGAATTTATGAGGTTCAGGTATTGAACTCATACAATAATCGTACTTATCGCAATGGTCAGGCGGGTTCAATTTACAAGCAAAGTCCTCCGTTGGTAAATATAACTTCAAAAATGGGCGATTGGAATGTTTATGATATTATTTATTCAGCTCCAAAATTCACGATAAATGGTGGTGTTGCAAGTCCTCCTTACATTACCGTAATACACAATGGCGTTGTTGTGCAAAATCACACCATGATTCAAGGGGTTACTAATTACATCGGACAACCAACAAATCCTGTTCACGGAAAAGCACCGATTCATCTACAAGACCACAGCAATGCGGTGAGTTTCAGAAATGTTTGGATTCGGGAATTGTAATTAGGGTTTTAGGATTAAATTGAACGAAACTATTATAAACCTTGAACATATCAAAGCTATTTACAAATGATATTTTATTCCCGTATGAAAGTATGGGAATATTTTTGTACAAACAATTTGAAAATCATTTTTTACCTTTGTAAATATACAAAACCATTCTATTTTTAAGTTTATATGATTAAGCACATAATTAGCTGGACACTCAGAAATATTCCGAGAAAATATATTCAATTAGTTGGTCATTTTGCTACAAAAACTTACGGTTTAACCCTCAGAGGCAATAATGTCGAATGTCCAGTTTGTGATTCAACTTTCAGTAAATTCTTACCTTATGGACGTTTAGAACCCCGTGAGAATGCTCTTTGTCCTAATTGTTTAGCCTTAGAACGTCACCGATTAATGTATTTGTATTTGCAACAAAAGACTAATTTTTTTACGGATAAGTTAAAAGTACTACACGTTGCCCCTGAATATTGCTTTATTGACCGATTTGAAAAGATGAAGAATTTGGATTACATCACGGCAGATATTGAGTCACCTTTGGCAAAAGTAAAGATGGATTTGCACCATATTCCGTTTGAAGATAATATGTTTGATGTTGTTTTTTGCAATCATGTTTTGGAACACGTGGAGGACGATATTCGCTGTATGAACGAAATGAAAAGAGTTTTGAAGCCAACGGGTTGGGCAATTATGCAGTCGCCACAAGATTGGAAATTGGCAACAACTTTTGAAGATAAAACAATCACTGACCCCAAAGAAAGAGAGCGATTATTCAAGCAAAATGACCACTTCAGAATATTTGGGCAAGATTATAATAAACGTTTAGAGCAAGGCGGATGGCACGTTACAGAAGATAAATTCGTTATGGAAATGCCTATAAATCAAGTAATTAGATTTGCTTTACCAAAAGATGAGATTGTTTATTTGTGTGAGAAGAAATAAGAAACAAAACCTTTGATTTAATGAAATACTTACCAATAAATTCTTCACTTTTCATTGAAAACCGTGAAAGATTGTCTCAACTATTGAAGCCAAAATCATTGGCAATTTTCAATTCAAACGACCCAATGCCAACCAATGCGGATGGCACAATGGGCTTCCATCAAAACTCCGATTTATTCTATCTCACGGGCATTGACCAAGAAGAATCTGTCCTTTTATTATTTCCAAACTGTCCCGATCCAAAGCATCGGGAAGTCCTTTTTTTGAAGGAAACATCAGAGTTAATTGCCATTTGGGAAGGTTACAAATACACCAAAGAACACGCTCTGGAAGTTTCAGGAATTCAAAAAATTTATTGGACAAGTCAATTTGAGACAGTTTTGAACACGCTTGCTTACGAAGCTGAAAATATTTTTCTCAATTCAAATGAGCATCTTCGCAATCATTCTTCGGTACAAACAAGGGATACTAAATTTATTATTTGGGCAAAAGAACATTTCCCTTTGCATAAATTTGAACGAGTTGCTCCGCTAATGCACCAATTGAGAAGCATCAAAAGTTTCTTGGAAATTGAGTTAATTACTAAGGCTTGCCAGATTACAGAATTGGGTTTTAGGAGATTATTAAATTTTGTAAAACCTGATGTCACCGAATACGAGATTGAGGCAGAATTAATTCATGAGTTTGTTCGCAATCGTTCAAAAGGGTTTGCATACAGTCCAATCATTGCCTCTGGGGCTAATGCGTGCGTATTACATTACCTCGAAAACAATCAAGTATGTAAAGATGGCGATTTAATTTTGTTGGATGTTGCGGCTGAATATGCCAATTATAATTCAGATTTAACCCGTACTATCCCTGTAAATGGAAGATTTACAACTCGTCAAAGAGCCGTCTATAATGCGGTTCTTCGGGTTTTTAAATATGCTCAATCCATTTTAAATGTAGGCGTTTTGTGGGAAGAATATCAGAAAGAGGTTGAAAGCTTTATGGAAAGTCAGTTGATTGATTTAGGGTTATTGAATCGTCATGACGTCGAAAAACAGAATCCAGACAGTCCATTGTTAAAAAAATATTTCATGCACGGTGTTTCGCATCATTTGGGTTTAGACGTACATGATGTTTGGAATAAATATCGAAAATTTGAAGCGGGCATGGTTTTCACGATTGAACCAGGCATTTATATAAAAGAAGAAGGTTTAGGAATTCGTTTAGAAAATAATTTTTTAATTACTGAAACGGGTAATATTGACCTCATGGAGAACATTCCCATTGAGGCGGATGAAATCGAGGAATTAATGAATTAATTTGTGGAATGAACCGTCTTGTCCTTTATAATTAATGAAAATTTTATATGACCATCAAGCATTTACAGGGCAACGCTACGGTGGAGTGGCTCGCTATTTTCACGATTTGATGGAATCGCTGTCGAGTATGGGCGTTGGAATTGAATTAGCTTTGCAGTTTTCTAATAATGAATATTTAAAGAATAGTTCAGTTCGTATTCCGAGGCAATTTAGAGATATTTTTGGATTTATGCCAACCAATATGTTGGTATCAAGAACGAATCGATTGAACAGTATTTATAGATTGCAGAGAAGGAGATTTGACGTTTTTCATCCAACTTTTTTTCACAGCTATTTTCTGCAACACATTGGAAATAAGCCATTTGTGTTAACTTATCATGATTGTATCAAGGAAAAATTTAATCTTAATCACATTGATAATGCGAGTAAGGTACAGAAGCAAGAATTATTAACTCGTGCTTCAAAAATTATTGCTGTTTCGGAAAATACAAAGAAAGATTTATTGGAGTTATACGATGTAAAGTCGGATAAAATTGACGTTGTTCATCATTCAACTGACTTCATAAATCATCAACAACCCGTTCATTTTCATTTAAAAACCCCTGAAAAATACTTACTTTATGTAGGTGCGAGAAATGATTATAAGAATTTTGATGGCTTATTAAAATCTGTCAAACCAGTTCTAAAAAAGCATTCAGACGTGGTTTTACTTTGTGCGGGTGGTGGAAATTTTACGGAGGAAGAAACGGTAATGATGAAAATTTTGGGTATTGAAAACCAAGTAATTCATCAACATTTTTATAGTGATAATACCCTTTTTGCCCTATATCAACGAGCCATTGCATTCGTTTATCCTTCACTTTATGAAGGCTTTGGCATTCCGATTTTAGAGGCTTTTGCTTGTGGTTGTCCAGTGGTTTTGAGTAACACTTCCTGTTTCTTAGAAGTAGCAGAAGATGCCGCATTGTATTTTGAGGCAACCAATAAAGCTGATTTAAGTCATAAATTAGAAGAAGTTATTTCTAATTCAGAATTACGTAAATCCCTAATAGACAAAGGGTTAAATCGCCAAAAAGCCTTTTCAACTGAGAAGAAAGCAAAGGAGACATTTGATGTTTATAGAAGTGTCATGTAATTATAATTTAAAGAAATGGATAGAGTATTTGTTGAATGCCAAAATTTTCAAAGAATTTCTTTTCTCGAAGAATCACTTCCCAAAGGGGATTATGAAGATTGCATCTTCACGAGTTGTATCTTTGCAAACACCCATTTGTCAAATATAAATTTTATTGATTGTACATTTAATCATTGTGATTTCAGTTTGGTAAAAGTCTCAAATACGGCTTTCAGGGATTGTAAAATTAAGGATTGTAAAATATTAGGCGTAAAATTTGAAGAATGTAATACTTTTGGATTTGCCATCCATTTTGAAAATTGCCAATTAAATCTGTCTTCTTTTTATAAATTAGTTTTGAAAAATTCAAAATTTAAGGACTGTAACTTAGAAGAAGTTGATTTTGGAGAATGTAATTTGGGGGGAATGTTTTTCAATAATTGCAACTTATTAGGTGCAAAATTTGAGAATACATTTTTAGAAAAAGTTAATTTCAGAAATGCCTACAATTTCACGATTGACCCAGAGAAAAATAAAGTTAGAAAAGCAAAATTTACCTCAACTAATCTGGCTGGATTATTAGAAAAATACAATATTGAGATTGAATAAATCAGACATGGCATTACCCAAAAATATCCTCATCTTTGAACCTGACGCAAGCGGACATCATTCTGGATACCTCTATCATTTGATAATTAATTTTCTACAAAACGATTATTCCTATAAATTAATCATTTTAGTAAGTCCCGATTTTTTCTTAAAACATCCTCAAATCCTTCAAAAAACGCTTTCTCCAAGAGTTCAATGGATAAAATTTTCTGAAAAAGAATTTGTTGAATGGAAAAAGCCAAAGAGTGTTTTTAAACGTTCGATTTTGGAATGGGATTTGTTTTGTCAGTATGCAAAGAAGTACAATTCTATTTTGGGCTTTTTTATGTATATTGATTATTTACAATTAGCGGTATTGACTCAACCCGCTCCACCTTGCCCAATTTCTGGCATTTTATTTCGCCCAACCTTAGTAAATTATCCTGCAAACTCTTGGAAAGAAAGGCTGAATTATTGGCGAAAAAATATTACTTTAAAATTCTTCGTGAAGAATAAAAATTTAGATTCCCTCTTTAATCTTGACCCTTTTGCAACCGATTATATTTTAAAAAATTGGAACACTGAAAAGGTAAAGTTTTTGCCTGACCCCGTACAGGTTTATCCCACCACAAAAACAAAATCGGAGGTAAAAACAAGTCTGGGAATTGGTGAATCAAAAATGGTATTTTTAATTTTTGGGTATTTGGATTCTCGCAAAGGAATTGCTGATGTGATGGAGACAATTGGTAAAATTCCAGGGGAAACATCTCAAAAAGGTTGTCTTTTAATTGTAGGTCCGTGGGAAGAAAATGAGCGAAAATTATTTAATATTCAATTACCAAAAATTAAACAAACCACTCATTTTCAGATTGTTGTGAAAGATAGTTTCGTAAAAGACGAAGACATTCAACAATATTTTAAGGTGGCAGATTATGCTTTTGCGTTATACAATAAACACTTTGGCATGAGTGCGATTATGGTGAGGGCAGCGGCAGCACAGAAGCCTTTAATATCAAGTAATTTTGGATTAATTGGGAAAATTGTGGTGGAAAATGAGTTAGGTATTACTATTGATAACGACTTAAAAGAAAAATTGGAAATGTTATTGAACAATGAAATTTCGATTGGAAATAAAGAAAAAATGAGGGCTTTTGCAGAATTGAATCAAGCGGATAATTATGCGAAAGTTATTTTGGAGCATTTTAAATCAGTTAGCCGTTAGTAAAATAAATGGCTTTTGAGCTTTTAGGCTCAAAAAATACTGACTTTTCTCAAATAATATCACTTAAATTCATAAACACAATTCCTGTAATTCTTCTTTTGAACCCAAAAAAACATTGTAATCAACTGTTCCTTTCACGCCCTCGCACCAACCCTTTTGATTATGTTGCCAAAACCATAAACTGGATCCGTAACCTTTCAACGTTTCCTTTGAATAATCGGCAATCCAAAGCGGATAATCGTCAAAATTTCCTTTAATAAACTTCTTATAAAAGTTGGGATTTGTATAGATTATTGGCTTCACACCATAATGTTTTTGAACAATATCTAACCACACTTCAATCTCACTAACTATCTGACTATCAGACTTTAACGAGTTTTGTTCAATATCCAAAACTGGGGCAAAATCTCCTTTTTTTAACTTAACTGAATTAATAAAATTCAATGCTTGCCCCTTGGGTTCACGCCATGGAATGAAGAAATGATAAGCTCCTTTTTTAATGCCCAATTCTTCTAATCTTTTCCAGTTTCTTTCAAATTGTTTATCCGAATGATTCATGCCTTCGGTAGCTTTTAGGAAACAAAATTCAAGTTTTAAGTCTTCATCTGAAAAACGCATTTTTTTTGCTCTTTGCCAGTCAATCTTTCCATTATGGTGCGAGACATCAATGCCATGAATTTTATATTTCAAAGGCATGGATAGACCCAATTTTGAAACATTTTGCCAACCATTTGGATTAGGTCTGAACCACAAATATATTCCAAATATCACCAAAATAACCGTTAAAATTCTAAGAAACTTCTTAATTGAAGGGGGTAAAAAATCAAATTTGAGGCGTAAAATGCTCAGAAAATTCATAAAAAAAGCCAGGGATTAGCAAAATTATTTGTACAAATCTACAAACATTTTTCTAATCCCTGCACTAAAACGTTGAAACATCAATATTCCAGATATTTTGTTATTCAAATAAATAAATCCCATTAAATCTGTTTTGCGAGAATTTGAGACGGGCGACAAATTCAACTGCGTTCCATAATTTCTACTTATTTGGTTGAGGAGTTGTCCGTAAATATGGTTTCACAATCGTAAATCCCTTTGGAAATTTCTCGGCTGCATCTTCGGTTTTTACGGCTGGCGTGATGATTACATCTTCACCATCTTTCCAATCTGCGGGCGTTGCCACTTGGTAATTTGCCGTTAATTGTAAGGAATCAATTACCCGTAAAAGTTCTTGAAAATTACGTCCAGTCGATGCTGGATAGGTTAATGTCAGCTTGATTTTCTTATCTGGTCCAATAATAAAAACCGAACGAACCGTTGCTTTTTCAGACGCATTTGGGTGAATCATGTCGTATAAAGTTGCCACATTACGATTTTCATCAGCAATAATTGGGAAGTTCATTTTCACACCACTAAGTTCTTCAATATCTGGCACCCATTTGTTGTGTGAATCCAAATCATCAACAGAAACCGCAATAACTTTCACGCCCTTCGCCTCAAATTCTCCCTTCAAAAGGGCCGTTTTGCCTAATTCTGTTGTACAAATTGGCGTAAAATCACCTGGGTGACTGAATAACATTCCCCATGAATCGCCTAACCATTCATGAAAATTAATGTGTCCTTGGGTTGTCTCCGCTGAAAAGTCGGGGGCAATATCTCCTAATCTTAATGACATATCTTTTAAAGTTTTAAGTTTATAAATTACAAATTTTATAAGTCAAAGGATTGATATTTAGCCATTTTTTTAACAACTTATTAATGTAAAATTTGCATTACTCTACTAAGTTACAAGATTAACCTAAGAATAGTTCACAAATTTTATGCTACACAGGTTTTTCAATGATAAAATTATGATTTGTGTAAATGCAAATATCTGCGGCAATGGTTAGTCCTTCTCTCACCATTTCCTCTGCGGTAAGATGAGGAGCGTGTTTTTTTAGTGCCAAAGCGGCAGAAAGAGCATAATTACTTCCCGAACCGATGGATGCAATACCGTTTTCTGGTTCTAAAACATCGCCCGTTCCTGAGATAATTAGGGCTTCTTCTTTATTTGAAACAATCATCATTGCTTCCAATTTTCTGAGATAACGGTCTGTACGCCAGTCTTTTGCCAATTCTATGCTTGCCCTTTTCATGTTGCCTCCATAAGCATTTAACTTTTCTTCAAACCGTTCTAAAAGCGTAAAAGCATCGGCAGTTGAACCCGCAAAACCTGTAACAATTTTACCATCCAACATTTTACGAATCTTTTTCACTTGGTTTTTTGCAACGGTTGCTCCCATTGTTGCTTGTCCGTCCGCTCCAATCGCTACTTCTCCGTTATGCACGACCGCCAAGACGGTAGTTGATCTAATTTTTTCCATAAGATTATTTAATTTTTGCAAAGATATTAGGGAAATTGTACATTTGGGGAGTTTTAGGAATTAGGGATTAAGGATCAGGGATTAGCAAATACACTAAACATCTCATTATCAACAAATTACATATAAATATAACAGTTATTTCAAAATCAAAACAATTATCCATGAAAAAAATATTAATAACTACCAGTTTAATTATGTCCATGACATACGCAAATGCACAAAGCGAAATGCCTTTGTATCCTGGCGAAGTGCCAAATTACAAGTCTGTTCCAAATACTCAGAAATTTGAAACGGATAAAAATGGAATTTTACGCATTTCGGAAGTCACCGTTCCAACGCTAACCGTTTATGCTCCACCGAAAGGAAAATCGAATGGAACATCTGTGATTATTTGTCCAGGCGGAGGCTATCGGGTTTTGGCGGCTTTGCACGAAGGTTCAGATGTGGCGAAGGAATTTAACAAAATGGGGGTTACAGCATTTGTTTTGAAGTATCGAATTCCAGATGAAAAGGCTCAGGTTGATAAGTCAATCGCTCCATTGCAAGATGCTCAACAAGCGATTCGAGTTGTTCGGAAGAATGCTATAAAGTATGGTGTTAATCCAAACAAAATTGGCATCATAGGCTTCTCTGCGGGAGGGCATTTAGCGGCTACTGCTTCTACGCATTTCCTCAGACCCGTTGGTGAAAATGCCGACGAAACGAATGTACGCCCAGATTTTTCGATTTTAATTTATCCAATAATTAGTTTTAAAGAATTTGGACGCAACAGTTCATCCGACCAGTTAATCGGCAAAAGTCCGACTACTCAAATGATTGATTTGTATTCAAACGAAATGCAGGTCACCAAAGAAACACCCCCTGTTTTTTTGGTTCATGCGGGAGATGATAGTTCAGTGCCTGTCAAAAATTCACTGCTTTATTACGAAGCCTGTCAGAAAAATGGCGTTCAAGCTAATTTAGTTATTTATTCAAAAGGTGGCCAT
>JAYVRF010000193.1:0-15052 GCA_043756925.1 Arcicella sp.
CAGAAAACCCAAATTTTATGTGGATTTAAAGAAGGCAAACGTTACGCAATTATTAAAATGTGGCGTTCCTGAAAACCAAATTGAAGTGTCTTCTTTTTCAACCGTTTTAGACAATGACGCTTATTTTTCTCATCGAAAAGAGAAAGGCAAAACGGGTAGAATGATTGCTTTGATTGGCGTTAAAAAAGATAAAGTGGCTTAGAAAATAGGTAGTATTTTAAAGGTATTTCATTACTTCCCGAAAGTTTTTCTACCTTTCGGGAAGTTTGCATTTTATGGCAGTACGTTATTTTTGAGGAACACATAATACAACATGATAGAAATTTATTCAGAACGATTACGACTTATACCACTTGATAATCAACTACTTACCATCTGGAATACCGAAGGACGAAACGCCATGGAAACCCGTTTGGGACTAAATCCTTCCAACTGGCAAATTGCTGATTTTGACCAAATTGAAACCGAAGATGCCCTCCAAAATTTTTGGCTTCCGATGACCGCCGAACACCAAGGCGATTTCTTTTGGTTCACGAGTTGGGATATAGTTTTAACTTCTGAAAATACCTCCATTGGTGGTATAGGATTTGCAGGTTTCCCAGATCAAGAAGGTGTAACGATGGTAGGATATTTCATTGATGGTAATCACCGTGAAAAAGGTTATGCCACCGAAGCCTTGAATTGTTTAATTGATTGGGCAAAGTTAGAACCCGCCTTAAAAACAATCATTGCTGATACACCTTTCTTCAATCTACCATCTCAAAATGTCCTCAAAAAGGCAGGATTCAAAGAATTTTCGATTGGCGAAACGGTTCATTTGAATGAGAAGATTCAGACTAAGAATTGGCGGTTGGTGGTGCATAATTAATCCTTCCGCATATCCTCTGGCACAACCTTCTTTTTTGAAATCGTAATATACGTGCCAATCAAAATCTTTCGGTTGGCGGGTGGCACGATAGAAGTGCGAGTTTTGCCGTCTTGTGAATAACGGTAATTATAGATTCTCTCCGTTCCCAAAACATTATCCACCGACAAATAAACAACCATGAAATGCCCCTTAATATTGGTTAAATAATTTGCTCCAAAACTTACATTGTGTACGTCTGGCGTACATTCAGACAAGAAATTGGGATTATTTGGGTTATAATAGGGGCGACCATTGGTGTAGGAATACGTGACTGAAACCGTCATCGTAGGTTTGGCGATGTATTGTTTATAAATCATGTTCAAATTATGGTTTGAAACAATACTTAGCTTTGCCTCTGAGAATATTAACAATAAAGTAAACATGACCATTAAAAGCCATTACCGTAAAGAAACCCAACAGCCAAAACCGTCCCCAGAAACTTGATTTTAAATTTTCCATAATATTGCGTGGAAAAAAGGGTTTAAGGAGGAATGGAGACAGGAAGAAGGAAAAGTTGTAAAATAATATTTCTTCCTGTTTACTTTCTTCCTGCCTCCATTCCCTTGTTTTCTCCTTTATTTACAAACCATTCCTTTCATTTGCTCCGCTCCCCAAGTGGGTGCAATTGGGCTTGTTGGTTTGAAGTTAGTGAATTTTGCATTAGCTTCTTGTACTTCGGGACAGGCTTTTTCTGGTCCTCCGCCAAATTGTGCGGGTGTATGATAAACCATTTGTGCTTTTAACATATATGCACGTGGATTTTCAGGATTGATTTCTTTGGCTTTGGCAATGGCTCCTTCAAAAGCCGAGCTATATTTCATCCAACGGGCCTGTCCATCTACCGAAATTCTCATCATGTAATTTTGGGCTTTCAAAACCTCCACTTCATCTTGATTAGTGACGTTTTGCTTCGATAATTTTTCAATAAATGAATCTGTTTATCAAGATATTTATCTTTTTCTGAACTTTCTTTTTGCTTTTGGGCGATGATATTATAACATAGGGCAGCAGAATAATTTGGTAACCATTCAGCGGTTTCTGAACTGGCAATTCTTTCAAATTTGTTGGCAACTTCCTGCAAAGCCGTAACGTCTTTGGCTTTTCCCAATTCCATAAGAGTCTGTCCCATTGCTTGCATAAAATGTTCATTATCAATTGCTTTTGAGATGAATGAAACAACAAAAAGGGCGATTGTAAAGATTAACTTTTTCATGATTTTTTTATTTTAAGATGAAATAATATTTGCTTGTTTGATGATTCAAAATCATCAACTTGTCTAAAATAAAAGAACCACTTTCTGACGGACTATGAATTTTTGGGGGTGAATTGTGAGATTTTGGGAGTGGACATTAATATAAAAAAGTGCAATTCAATAAAATTGCTTAACTTTTATATAACTATTGACGCTATTTTTTGAATTAAACCAATATTAAATTCAACAAATGATAAAAATAAACTATAAATAACGAATAATATTAACGGTAAAAATTTTGTATTTCTGAAATTTTTAATATTTTTGTTGTAAGGTGAACTTTTACTTGTGTACAAATACTAATAAAACATCTTTAACAATTAGCAACTAAACTTTAATTTGAACTAAAATGAGAAAAAATTTCCAATTAATGTCATTAGCCGTCATGTCTTTTGTCATTGTATCGTGTTCGGATGTATCCTTGGATAATGCTGATATTGCTTTAAATTCATTAAATAAATCTTCAAGGAACGAAGGCAAAGATCGAGGCTGTGCTACGATGGATGTTTTAGAAGAAAACATGAGAGAAGATCCATCTTTGAAAGAAAAAATGGACGATGTGGAAAAACACACGAAAGATTTTGAGAAAAAAATGAAAAATGGTAGAGTTGGTGCAACGGGAACATTGGTGATTCCAGTGGTTGTGAATGTTCTTTACAGCAATGCCAACGAAAACATTAGTGTCGCACAAATTCAATCACAAATTGATGTTTTGAATCGAGATTTCAGTGCAACGAATCCAGATTTAGGTTTAGTGCCAAGTGCATTTACTTCGTCAGTTTCTAATTTAGAATATCAATTTACGTTATCATCAGTTATTCGTAAATCAAGTACTAAAACGTCTTGGGGAACTCGTGATGCGATGAAAAGTTCGAAAAAAGGTGGTATTAATCCAACGTCACCAACCACAACACTCAATATTTGGGTTTGTAATATTGGCGGTGGAATTTTGGGCTATGCACAATTTCCAGGTGGAAGTTCAGCAACAGATGGGATTGTGGTTGGACCACAATATTTTGGAAATACGGGTTTTGTTTCAGCACCTTATGATAAAGGAAGAACTGCCACACACGAAGTTGGTCACTGGATAAATTTACGGCATATTTGGGGCGATGCTACTTGTGGAAATGACTTAGTTTCTGATACTCCAACGCAACAAACTTCCAATTTTGGATGTCCGTCTTTCCCTCGTGTAACTTGTAGCAATGGTCCAAACGGTGATATGTTTATGAACTACATGGATTACACCGATGACTTGTGTATGTATATGTTCTCGGGAGGGCAGAAAACTCGTTCAAGAGCTATTTTTGCACTTGGTGGTGCAAGAGCAAGTTTTAATCCTTAGAAACGAGTTAATTTATACCATGGATACTAATCATTTTTATTTGTCCGTAATAAAATATTTACAGAAATTTTAACTAATTTTAAGTCCTTTCTTGGCACAAAGAAAGGACTTTTTTTATGCACAAACTACTCATTTTTATGCTTATGTTTGGAACGAATTCCTTACATTCGGAAACCATTAAATCGGTTGAATTATCGTACCGAACCAGAGGTATGCAACAATTTTTGCACATCAGTCGTGATAGTATTGAGGTAAAAATTAATGATAAAATTAGTCATTATAAAACAACCAAAACTCAATGGAAGAATATACTCAAAATCATTCAGAAAGTAAGGTTAAGTGGTATTTCTACCTTGAAAAGACCAAGTTCAAAATCATGTTATGATGGTGCTTTGATGGCTCAATTGATGGTGGTAACCAATCGAAAAGAATATAATTCTGTCAGTTTTGACCATGACACACCTCCCGCTGCATTGGTCAAAATAATTGATGCGATGAAAGCAACTTTGGTTGAGACCGAAAGTAAGGATGTTTTTTAGAACCGTTAAGTTGCCGAAAATTTGCCTTGTTAAAATCACTAAATTCAAACTAAAATCCAGCTATGAACAAAATTCATCTCCTCATTGCCATCCTCTCATTCGCTTCATGTCAAAATAAAACAAAAAAAATCGAGGTAGAAGTGAACAGCGATTCTATAAGTACCGATATTAAAGTTGCTGAAATTGCCGAAAGCGATTTAGCCAAGAAATGGTTAATTGAAAGTATTGAAACAAATTTCAAAACGCCCGAAGGTTTAATTGATTCAATCTGCACGAAAGATTATGCCACCTATAAATCTGATGCCATCGGCGTTGAGTATGACGGCGGAATGACTCTACAGGCATTTGAAAAAAAGTGGAAAGATAAATTTGATGTCAAATACGTTGGCATTGGTACTGGATTTTTGATTTCGGGTCAGGATTGGACAAAAATAAAAGTGGTTAAGTGCAAATTATCTCCTCTGAAACTCAAGGAAGGCTTCCTTTTTGAAACTACCATTGAAGACGTTGGTGCTACTACTAAAACTATGTATAAACGAGATATTAAAGTTGTGCCAAAAGGTAATTTTTTTTTAATTTCGGATGTGTTGGAATATTAATTAACCCTCAATAATTTATCATGGCTTTACCAAATATTTTTACGAAAAACGTTTCAGATAATGTAATTCAAAGAATTAATTACCTTAAATCAAATACCAATTCCAATTGGGGGAAAATGAGTGTTGATCAAATGCTTGCTCATTGCAACGTTACGTATGAGATGCTTTATGAAAATAATCATCCAAAACCAAATGCTTTTATGAAATTTATCCTGAAAATGATGGTGAAAAATGCCGTGGTAAGTGAAAAACCGTACCCAAAAAATAGTAGGACGGCTCCTCAATTTTTAATGACTGAAAGAAAGAATTTTGACTTGGAAAAGAAGAGATTGGTAGATTATATTACGAAAACACAGCAATTTGGCGAAAATCATTTTGAGAATAAAGAGTCACATTCATTTGGAGTTTTGAACAAAATAGAATGGAATAATATGTTCTACAAGCACTTAGACCATCATTTGACACAATTTGGCGTGTAAAAAATAAACCCCTGATTAATCCACAAATACGGATGAATCAGGGGTTAAATATTTTGGCATTTTATTATTCCCCAAACGCTGCATTCATTTTATCTCTATCAAATTCTCCTTCATTATTTGCTAACCAGACCGTGGCAACGCCATTGCCGATAAAGTTGGTGATTGCCCTTGCTTCCGACATGAATCTGTCCACACCGAGAAGCAAAGCTAAACCTTCAACGGGAATAACTTTTATGGCTGTTAAAGTGGAGGCTAAAACGATAAAACCGCTACCAGTTACGCCCGCTGCCCCTTTTGAAGTTACCATTAAGATTCCGATAATGGTCAGTATTTGCTGTAAATCTAAGTGGATATTGAAAACCTGTGCCAAGAAAATGATTGCCATGGATAGGTAAATCGTAGTACCATCCAAATTGAAAGAATAACCTGCAGGAACGACCAAACCAACCACTGATTTTGAGCAACCCATTTTTTCCAATTTTTCCATCAACGAAGGCAAAGCTGCTTCGGATGATGATGTTCCCAAGACAATTAATAATTCTTCTTGGATATATTTCAAGAACTTCCAAAGGTTGATTTTGTAGGTTCTCAGTATGAAATAGAGCACTACGAAAACGAATATTCCCATTGTGCAGTAAACCGTTACCATCAATTTACCCAAAGGTAAAAGCGTATTGATGCCGTATTTTGCAATCGTGAATGCCATGCCGCCAAATGCCCCAATCGGTGCTAAATACATCACTTTATGCAAAGCCCAAAAGATTTTTCGTGAAATCGGAGCTAAGAAATCCACAATTTTTTGTCTGCCTGAATAATTGCTCAAAACAACACCCATTACAATTGCTAACAACAAAACTTGCAAAGTGGCATTATCCCAAAAGAATTTCATGAAACTGAAACCTGTTTCGGCGGATTTAGTATATTTTGAAATATCACCGCCTTTTATTTCGGAAGTAACCACACCATCACCAGGACGAATGATGTTGGCAACGATTACTCCAATGAAAAGGGCAACCGTTGTAACGACTTCAAAGTAAATCAATGCCTTCGCTCCTACCTTTCCAACTTTCTTTAAATCGCCCATCGAAATTATTCCCAAAGTGATGGTCAGAAATATGATTGGGCAGATGAATAATTTTACGATACTGATAAAAATACTGCTCAGAAACTCACTGAGCGTAGTTTTTATCTCAAATTCAGAAAAATAAAGACTAAATTTTATCGGTTTTTCTAAAATGGGTTGCAGGGCAATTGAGGGATAGAAATGCCCTAATAAAACACCCGCAGTAATGGCAGTAAGTACCCAAAAGGTTAAATTTTTAAATATTTTCATGACTCTTTTAATTGTGATTTATAATTGGTTTTAGCCTATTAACCGATAACTAATTTACCAATAACTAATAACCAATGCCCACACCCCAACATTCAAAAAAGAAAGTGGAATACTGATACTAACTATTTGGGATGCTAATTTAGGGTTTAATCCGTAATTGATGGCAATGATTGTGGCGGTATTCATTGAACCCAGAGCTGCACCAACTACGGATATTTTCCCAAGAAAGTATGTTCTCCAAGTAGGAGAAAATACAAGATGAAAATTAGCAAAGGAGCAATCAATAATTTGTAAAAAAGACCGTACAACAATGGTTTTACCTGCAAATCTTCTCTTTTGAAGCTGATTTGTAAGCCAATGGAAACTAAGGCTAAAATAGTAAATGGACTACCAATTTTCTGTAAAATATCTATTGCTAATATAGGAAAATGAAAGTTTAAAATATTCAAAACAATGGCAATACAAAAAGCTACAAAAGGAGGAAATTGAAAAATGTCCTTCATAATCTTCCGAGCCGATACTTCCGAAGCGGAGTAATAAGAAGCCGTAAAAATTCCTAACGTTCCACAAACAACGAATGAACCCGCCTGACTCATTAATACGCCCATTTGCAAGCCTTCTTTACCAAATAATAATTCAAAAATTGGAAAACCCACGAATGAAATGCTACTAATTCCTGCCGTTAAAGTCAATGCTCCCGTAGTGGAGCGGTCAAATTGAGCGATTGGAGCTATGATTTTAAAGAAAAAAAAAGCAAATCCAAATAAAATATAGGGCATCAAGATTGGCAATATTTGACTACGCTCGAAATGAATTTCTGTGGTATAAAGCAAAGTCAATGCTGGCAAACAGACATAAATAATGACGGCATTCAAAACTAAATGAGCATTTTTCGGGAAGCCTTTTAACCGTAGGAGCATCATCCCCAACATCAAACAGACAAAAAGAAGAACGAGATTAGTCAATGAATTGGTGGTTTTCGATGTTTGGTTGTCGTTTTTCGATGTTTGGTCGTTAATTCAGATTTGACAACTCTTGAAGAGTTGTCAAATCGAATACTCCCTTTCTCGGAGTTGGGGCGACCAACGCTTCGGGGCTACTAAAACTTAATCATCAAGTTTCCATAATAATAAGAACCATTAAATCCGAATTGATTTACGTTTCTTGAATAGGGTACTTGACCGTTTGCGTAAGAAAGATAATTACTGAAAACTTTATCAGGATAAACATCCGTGATATTGTTACCTCCAACAGTAATCGTTAAGAATTTATTTAAGTTGTAAACCACCGAAGCATCCAATAAATTTTTACCGCCAAAAGTCTGACTTTGATGCAAATTAGTAGTTCCAGTTAATGGTCTGGCTAATTTTTCCCAAGACGTTGTTTGTCCAAAATATGAACTACGAAGATTCAACGTTAATTTCCCAATCTGATAACCCACTGATACTAAGACCTTTGTATTTGGCTGACTTGATTCAATTAAGGCTCTGCTGACCGTATCAATCAATAAAACGGTTGCTTTTGTGTCTAATTGCAAAGCCACAGGAGTTGCTTTAACGCCCGTAATTTCGGTTTTATTCACTGTAAAAGCTACACTCGCCGTAATTTTACTTTTTGCTCCCAATAACTTTTTGTAAGAAGCCACTACGTCAATTCCTCTCGTGCCTGTGTTAATGGCGTTGGTAAAGAAAGTAACCTCTTGAAAACCAGTAAAATTATTCCTTAAAGCCACTATGTTGGCTACATTAAGGTTTTCAGTAACGATAATTCTATCGGTAATATCAATTCGGTAAGCATCAACGGTAAATAAGAAATTAGCTCCAGCCTTCGCCGTCAATCCCACATTATAATTCCAAGATGTTTCTGCTTTTGGGTCTTCAATGCCAATTTTTGCCAAACGAGGATCGTCAGAAGGCAATTGTTTTGTACTTCTAATTACGCCATTTTGAACCGTTGAAGTAGTGGCGGCATTCGCAATTTGTTGTAATAATGGAGCTCTAAAACCTTTGTTAATTGAACCTCTGATGGCTAAATCTTCGGTCAATTTCAAACGAGAAGCTAATTTTCCAGAGATATTACCACCAAAATCACTGTAATTTTCATAACGTAAAGCCCCTGCCACTAATAATTTGTTTGAAATATCACTTTCAATATCCACATATACACCAATATTTGAACGAGTTTTGTCCGTAATATCAGCCTTATCAATTCCCACTCGTCCTTGCGAACCTGGCGTTTTATTTCTCGTTGCCGCCAATGGACCAACTTGGTATGAAGCCTCATCACCAGCTGTCAAGGTAAAATTATCTATGCGATATTGAGCACCCAAAGCCAAGTTAAATGACTTTGTTCCGAATAATCCCAAGGTAGTTTTTGATACGTTTATTTCCGATAAACTTTGTCCAAATCCAATTCTACCAACGTAGAAATCTTTTGGAGAAGCTGCCCCCAATGATGCGTTTGAGCTGTTTTTAGCAAATTGGTCAAGGTAGTTTTTACCGTATCCCGAACTTAAATCCCAATTCCAACCCCTTGATGTTTTGCGTTTAAAACCCAATAAATAAGATACATCAACGGCAGTTCCTGGCAATTGTGGCACGTAACCATTTGGATATAAATCTGGGTTGGTTGTTCCGCCCGTTGGTAAGGCTGTACGCAAAAAAGCCTGAGCAAAAACGTCTTTATTTGAAAATCCTCCGAATGAATAAAGTGACCATTCTCGGCTCAAAGGCACATCAAGATTATAGAAAACTTGTCCAGATTTCATGGCGTTGCTTCCATAAGTAGTTGGACGAAATGAGCCATAAGTGCCATCGCCCCAAAAAGCTCTTGATTTTAACAAGGCTTGGTCGGTTGCGGCTACGTTGGTGTAAATTCCCGTGTATGCACCATTCGGTCCTGCTGGTTGTGGATTATAAGGGTCTGAACGGTCCGTTCCATTTACGTCCTGATAACTTCCTGTGATGTTTAATGAAGCTTTTTTACCCAATGAAAAACCATAATTTAGTCCAACTGTATAACCTCCGCCATCACCTTTTGATGTTATTCCATACTGAATTAAAGCCGTCCCATTATTGACTGATTTCTTTAAAACCATGTTGGCAATACCCGCAATCGCATCCGAACCGTATTGAGCCGCCGCACCATCACGCAGGATTTCCATTCTTTCCAAAGCCAACGATGGAATTGAGTTCATGTCCGTCACAACCGTTCCTTTTCCAACGGTAACGTTACTATTCAAAGCCGCAAACTGATGACGACGTTTTCCATCAATCAACACCAACATTTGGTCGGGCGAAAGTCCTTTTAATGAAGCTGGATCGGCATAATTGGCAACGCCATTGATACCATTTTTCGCTGAATTGAACGATGGTGACATGAATTGAACTTGTTGTCCTAATTCAGTCTGTCCCGTTGATTGCAATTCTTTTGCACTGATAACATCCACAGGCACAGGGCGTTCCACATTAGTTCGGGCAATGCTTGAACGTGAACCAATTACTACCACTTCCCCCAATTGCGAAACATCTTCTTTCATCGTAACTTTCAAGATTTGATTAGCATCAGTGATACTAATTTCTTGCTTTTCAAAGCCTACGAAAGAGAAAGTCAGCACATCTCCAACTTTGGCAACGATATTAAAATCTCCATCATTATTCGTAACCGTTCCTTTTGAAGTTCCTTTTACCAGTACGCTTACGCCTGGCAAGACTTCACCTTTGTCAGCAATTACTTTTCCAGAAATTTTGTCTTCCGCAATTACTGAAACACCTTCCTTCTCGTCAAAAATAACGAAAGATTGTTCTTTGATTTTCTTCAAAATTATTTGCTCTTCCACCACTTCAAAACGAAGTAGATTTGGGGATAACAATTTTGGCAGAACCGTTGTTAAAGGCTCTTTTAACGTTTGTAAGCTAACATTTGTGTTTGTTTTCACGGCATTGTTGCTATACACAAAATGCACATTCGTTTGCTTTTCGATTTCTTGTAAAACCGCTTTTAAGCTCACATTCGTCATTTTTACCGATACTTCACGGTTCAAAATTTGTTGTGCCTTTGTCGGTTTGGCAAATGCCATCACCGAACAAAAAGCAAATAAAAAACATTGTGTGATAGTGCTTTTCATGATTTGAAGCATGATTTGCTTTGAGAATAAAGATTGTTTCATTTGGAATTTTGTTTTTTAAAATGGTTAATGGTTTTGGTAGAACAAGTTGGAAACCCGTCACAGATTTAACAGAACTATGCGTCTCAGTTGGAAACCTGTCCTACTTTAAATAAAAAATTACTCACAACCATTACCCCGCAAGTAAATCTCCTGTCCATTCATAACGTACTCAGCATCAATGGATTTGCAGATAATTTCGAGAATTGTTGAAAGGTGTTCTTGATTAAAATTTCCACTTAAACGGCAATTTTTTAAATTGGGATTCAAGTAGATTTTTACGTTGAAATTATGCTCAATATTATCTACTACCTCTTCCATTGAAGTATTATCAAAAGTCAACGAAGATAATTCCCAATAAAACGTTTTGTCTTTGGGTAGTTCATTAATCGTTAGTACATCAGATTTGTTTTCTAAAACAACTTGCTGTTTTGGCGTAACAAAAACTTCCTTTTCTGATTCATTCATCACAGAAACTTTACCCGTTACTACTGATACCTCAAACTTCTCTGTTTCGGGATATGCTTTCACATTGAAACTTGTTCCCAAAACCTTGGTCGTCATTTTTCCCGAATAAATTAAAAATGGACGAGCTTCATCACGTTTTACCTCAAAAAATGCTTCACCTCTTAAATTTACTTGACGATAAACTCTATCTGACTGATTATAAGACAATTGTGTTTTGGGTTGAAGCCAAACCATTGAACCATCTGGAAGCGAAATTTTTAAGATTTTTGCCGAAGAATTTTCGTATTTTGCCCAATCAGATAAGGGAATATCAGATTTTATTCGAGCAATATTATTGTTAGATTTTGGATTAAAATAAAATGATAAACTGATGAAAATTAACAACATAGCCGCAATACCCGAAGCATACCAAACCCAACGTTGAGGCGAATAAATTTGAATAGGTTTAATTTTCCTATCAATATTCTGGCGAACTCGTTGGATTAATTCCTCACGTTCATCATCCAATAAATCATTAATACCATCTGGATTATTCTCGAAAGATTTATACCATGCTTCCACCAAAACCTGTTCTCCTTCTGAACATTGATTGTCGAGGTATTTTTTAATTATTTCTTGATTTTGGCTCATTGATTTTGGCTTTCAATGACTAAGTGAATCGGGAAGAGATTTTCCCCTATGCGGATTTGAAAAATAATTTAAAATAATTTTGAGGATAAAACACAAAGTGCTTTAAGTACCTTATTATCAGACGATTAAAGCATTTAGTTAACTAACAATTGAAGGATTTAATTAGTGTTTAGTTTGAAAATAATTATCTTTGTAATGCGGAGCTGCACCGCTTTGCTAAACAGACGCAGGTGCTAAAGCGTGTCCACACAGGGAGTTGTTAAACCCTACATCAACAAACGCAGGTGTTAAAGCGTGACCACACAGGGAGTTGCTAAACCCTATATCAACAAACGCAGGTGTTAAAGCGTGACCACACAGGGAGTTGCTAAACCCTATACCAACAAACGCAGGTGTAAAGCGTGAAACCATACAAAGCGGAATCTTCGGATTCCGCTTTTGTTAAAATACAACCTACAACTACTTAATAGTTAGATAATTATGACTTATTTTTGACTTAGTAACCTATTAACTTAACACTTGATGACTACTTATTCTTGAATCACATTCTCCTTCGCCTTCTCCTGTGCTTTTGCCCGTTTCTTAAAAAATCCTTTCAGTAAAAAATTATGTTGAACCGCTTCCAAATCGTCATTTAACTTCACGGTGCTGGATTGCAGATTTTTAATGGTTGCTTTCAGCGAATTTGCCGTTGCCGAATCATTTAACATCAAACCAACAGGTCCATCTTTTCGGTTTAATTTATCACTAACAGTTTTCAAATTTGCGGTAAATTTGTTCAGAGAAGCCGAAGCGTTTTGCAATTGCGTAACCGTTCCAACGATTTTGTTGTAAGCAACACTGTCATTGGCAATTCGATTAATTGAATTTGTTGGATTCTTAAAATTACCAGAAAGTTGCTCAAAATCACCCATAACGGCTTTTCCTGATAAGGAAGCCGATTTGAAATTATCAACCGTTGTTTGCAAATTATTAATGGTACTCGTCAATTTAGCACTCAAAGCGGGATCGTTTACAAGTGTTCCCAAAATTCCATCTCCCGAATCAATCTTCTTACTAATACTTTTAAAACTGGAAGTAATATCCACCAAATTTTTATTATTTTGTTGTAAAGTTACCAACATATCATCGGTACTTAAACCATTTTCAACCTTCAATAAATCGTTTTTGACCACAATCTTTTGCGTTCTGTCTCCTCCATAAATCACCACTGTTTTACTGCCAATTAGACCATCTGAGCCAATTTTTGCCAACGCATTTTTACGGATATGAGATTCCGCATCGTTTTCTATGCTCATGATTACTTTTACTTGCGAATCTCCGTAAAATTCAATTTTTTTCACCGTTCCAATCTTTACGCCTGAAAACAAAACGTTGGCTCCAACCATAAGCCCACTTACATCATTAAAAATGGCGTTCAAAGCAAATGTTTTTACAAATGCCTTTTTCTGACCACCCAAAGTAAAGATGGTTGCGATAAGAACTGCTAAGCCAAGGACGATAAAAATTCCAACAATTACTGGTCGATTATTTTTCATGAGATTTAGTATTTTCGGTAAAATTATAATTGTAAAATGTCCTGATATTTTCATCATCAGAACTAAAAACTTCATCAAAACTACCCACTTTCAAAAACTTTCCTTGCATCAAAACTGCCACTTTATTGGAAGTATTTTTTGCACAAGTCAAGTCGTGAGTGATAATGATTGAACTGGTTTTGTATTCTTGTTGAACCTTCAAAATTAAGTTATTCAATTCAATACAAGTGATGGGGTCAAGTCCAGAAGTTGGTTCATCGTAGAGCATAATTTCTGGTTTTAGAATTAATGTTCGGGCAATGCCAATGCGTTTTTTCTGCCCTCCCGACAATTCAGAAGGCATTTGGTTGATGGTTTGGGGTAAACCAACGTCGTTCAAAACTGATTCAATAGCATCGTTTACTTCTTTATCATTTAATTCTCGTCTGTTTCTAACCAAAGGAAATTTAAGATTTTCTCGCACGCTCATACTGTCATATAAAGCACTATTTTGAAAGGAAAATCCAATTTTAAGTCTTAATACTTGAAGTTCTTTTTCGCTTAATTTATCTACTTCCTGCCCAAGCACTTTTACCAATCCACCGTCAGGTTTCAAAAGTCCCGAAATAATTTTTATCAATACAGATTTGCCCGTCCCAGAGCGACCCAAAACGGCAACATTTTCTCCTCTTTTAATTTCAAGATTAACGCCATTAAGCACGTTGAGTACTCCAAAGGACTTTTTTAAATCTTTGATGGAAATAACCGTTTCCTGATTATCAATTTGTATATTTTCTTTATCCATTAAATATTGGTTTTACTTAAAATTATTTAAAACTTGGACAATTAATAATTCCTCCACAAAAATCAAAAACATGGAAAATACCACCGCCAAATTGGCTGCCCTTCCCACGCCCTGTGTGCCGTTTTGAGCGTAATAGCCTTGATAACAACCCGCTACGCCAATGGTGAAGCCGTAACAAATAGCCTTAAAAAGTGACGAAAATATATCTCTAAATTCTATGGTTTTGAAGGCATTAATAAAAAAGCTCGTAAAACTGGTCAATTCGTTTGAATGCACGTTTAAATAAGCTCCCATCATACCGACCAAACCTGTATATAAAACCAAAACGGGCATCATAAAAGTAATGGCTAAAACTCGACTTACCACCAAGAATTTGAAAGGATTTGTAGCAGAAACTTCCATCGCATCAATCTGTTCGGTTACTTTCATGGAACCCAATTCTGCCCCAATGTTTGAACCAACTTTTCCAGCCGCAATCAAGGCAGTGATGAGTGGAGCCATCGTTTTGATAATGGCAATTGCAACTAATGACGGCAACCATGAAGTTGCTCCAAATGCCGATAGAGATGGGCGAGATTGTTTTGTAAAAACTGTTCCTGTAATAAAACCTGTTACTGAAACCAATAGCAACGTTTTATAACCTACTTGATAACACTGATTTACGATTTCTTTCCATTCAATTGGAGCGGAGAATGATTCTTTGAAAAAACGAAGAATGAATTGATAAAGGTCGTATAAATCTTCAAAAAAGCCGTCAATGCCTTTTGAAATGAGGTACTTTTTCTTAGCGGTTATTGCAGGGTTTTTAGAGGTTGGTTCCATTGTATTTGATATTAAAAGGTTACTTGCAAATCAGACAACTTCAATTTTATAACTTCAATTTTACAGATTTGACGAAGTATCAGCCTTCACACACCATATCAATTCTTCAATAAAAACTCGTGCCAGCTTATCAGTTGCTTCTTTATCAACAGGAACTCCTTCTTCACTATACGTTTCTCCAACATTCGGAA
>JAYVRF010000194.1:0-15016 GCA_043756925.1 Arcicella sp.
TAATTGTGGTTGTAATGTTTTTTAAAAGGGAAATTTAAAAAAGGGACAGGCAAAACAGGGGTCTTGGTGTCGGTGTAATGCGTAGCTACTAAATGTTGAGTAAATGTGCTTAATTAATTTTACTTAAACAAGCATTTTTTAAAATAGTTTTCTGAGAGTACGGTTGTTGGTAATATTGTGCGTTTGGCTTAAATTTTTGAGGAAGATTTAGGGAGAATAAAATTTAATAGATAGACATTTTTAGATAAAAATCAACTTATAATTTTGCTTTCGCAAGTTGTTCGGCGAGGACACCGATCAGGGGATTGAAAATCTTTTTCGAGAGGGGATTATATGAAGAAATGAAAGTCTTATTTGCGTGCCATTATTATCACATAAACAAATGCCGTAATTCAGAAACTTGGAAGATGGCGAATGTTAAAACTATTCCCCAGAATATTGCAAAAACTAACATTGAAAGCAAGATTTTTGGAATTGGTACTTTGAAGGAAAGTGCCAACAACGTTCCGCCAATTGGTGTGAAAAACAAGGGTGTAAAGCACGCAATGCCCCAAATTCCTAATTTTAGCCATATTTTCACCGCAAAACGACTTCTTTTCGAAAATAATTTTGGCTTTGTTTTTCTGTAATTGCTAATCCAAACTTGAATTTGTTTTCCCAAAAATGACATTACTGTTACCATCGCCATCATCCCAATGATTGAACATATTGCGGTTTCATACCAAGTTAAATCCATTACAATTCCTGCAATCGGTCCGTTGAAAAATTTAAGTGCAGTTAAAGCAATTACTGTAAAATATTTACCGAATGGCATGGTTTTGGGGTTATGATAGCTAAATAATTATTATCTTGCAGTGATGTTTGTTGCAAAGAATTTCGCCCATATTTTTAAAATTATGTTCAAAAAACTACTTTTCCTTACCTTATATATTTCCATTTCAATAAGTTATTTATCAAAAGCTCAGAGTGTATTTGCACCTTTGAATCAAGATTATTATCATCTTATTGACCGCTATGAAATAAAACGTGGAAAGTTCTCAGAAGGTTTCCACACCACCGTGAAGCCTTACACTCGCAAAGGTATTGTGCAAATGGTGGATAGTGTGCTGACAGATACCTCAATTTATTTATCCGACCGTGATAAATTCAATCTCGAATACTTACAGAATGACAGTTGGGAATGGGTAAAATCTGATAACATCGGGAAAAGTCGTAAGCCAATTTGGAATACTTTCTATCACAAAAAAGCCGATGCGTATTCAAGTTCAAATGATGTCTTTGATATTCACATTAGCCCAGTGGTAAACTTCGAGGTGGCGTCGTTTGAAGGGCGAGATGAAAAAAAAATGCTTACGCTAAACACCAGAGGAATTGAAATCAGAGGAATGATTAACAGAAAAGTTAGCTTCTACTCTTTTTTGACTGATAATATTGCTCTGATTCCTGATTATGTGAGAGATTATGTGGATCAGTACAATCAAAATGAACAACGTGTGGCAGGCAGACTTCCAGGTATGCCTGGGGAGGGTTTGACCAAGGAATATAAACAAGATAAAAACGCTACCGATTTCTTTTCGGCAAGGGCTTACATCACCTTTCAAGCAACCAAAAATATTCAATTGCAATTTGGACATGATAAAAATATTATTGGGAATGGCTTTCGTTCCATGATTTTATCGGATAATGCAGCTCCTTATTTGTTTTTAAAATTAAATACAAATATTGGAAAGTTTCAATATCAAAACCTTTTTACACAATTGGTTTATACAGGCTTCAAACCAAACGACCAAATCTTTCCACGAAAGTATATGTCGTCGCACCATTTGAGCATTAATCTTTCTGATAAATTGAATATTGGGTTTTCGGAAACGGTTGTTTTTCAGCGAGATAGCACCACAGGAAGTGGATTTGATTTGAATTATTTGAACCCTGTAATTTTCTATCGTTTCATTGAAAGTTTTCAAGGAAGTGCCGATAATGCTTTTATTGGAATAGATTTTAAATGGAATTTTGCCAAAAGATTCTCTTTATACGGTCAATTTATGTTGGATGAATTTATTTCAAGAGAGTTCTTTAAATCGAATGGATATTGGGCGAAAAAATTTGCTGCACAGGCAGGTTTGAAATATATTGATGTGTTAGGAATTGATAATTTAGATTATCAGGCGGAGATAAATATTGCTCGCCCATATACTTATACGCATTATGATGATGCCAATTATACGCATTACAATCAAAATTTGGCTCATCCTTTGGGAGCCAATTTCTATGAATGGTCGCACATTATTCGTTGGCAACCTTTGAAAAAATTGCAAGTTACGGGCAGAGTAATTTACGCAAACACAGGCGAAGATAGAATCCTTTTGGAAAATTGGGGGAGTAATGTTTTGAAAGATAATGATACCAAAAGCAGAAAAGTTTTGTACGATGATTTTTATGGAAATACCATTGGACAGGGTAGGAGCACCGTTACGACCATTTTAGATTTAAGAGCATCTTACCAAATCAAGCATAATCTTTTCATTGAGGCTCATTATATGAACAGGAAATACGATAGTGCAGTTGATAAATTGGATTACACTAATACCATTTCATCCTTCGGAATTCGTTGGAATGTGGCAGCGAGACAGATGTTTTTTTAATAAAATCTTACTTGTCCCCGTATTCAATCAATGCTGTCGCAGAGGTTTCAGATTCATTATGTAAACGGTCGAAAGACGTTACATGATAGACATATCCACGGGCTTTTTCAGCCGTTAAATCTGTAAAAGAATTTTGTCTTCCGATATAAATCATCTTGTCAACTCGCTGGAAATCAGGCTTTTCTGCTCTTTCAAAGCGATATACGGCAAAATAAGTATTCTCGTTTCCATCACTTGCGGGTTCGCCAGGTTGCCAGGTCAAAATGGGTTTTCCACCCTCTTTTCGCATAATAAAAACCTTTTGAGGAGCCAATGGAGCCACGTTATCTTTCCATGGCATCGTTGGCACAATGGCGGGTCTTCTAAATAAATCCACCCGCAAAGAGTCCTGAAATCCCCCGTAATTTTCAGTTAATGATTTCGAACTGAAAAATATTCCCCCATCAATTTGCTTGAATTGTCTATCCAAACGAATTTGCGAAGGGGCTTCCGTTAAACTCCACCCTGATTTAATTTTATAAACGCCATGCCCAATGTAAAGGTGCTTTCCGAAAGCATTTTCTATCCACCATTTTGATAATTCTCCGTAAGCAATTTTTGGATGTTTGCGGTCGAAATAAATCTGTGGGGCGATATAATCTATCCAGCCTTGTTGCAACCAATTGCGGGTATTGGCGTATAAATGATCGTAAGAAGTTTGTCCCGCTTGGGTGCGTGAACCGTCGGGCGTTTGTGGACTGTAATTCTTCCACACACCAAATGGACTGATACCAAATTTGACGGAAGGCTTGGTTTTTTTTATGGCTTCGCTGATTTGAAATATCAATAAATCGGTATTATTTCTTCGCCAATCTTCAATATTTGCAAAGTCATTTCCGTACTTTTTAAAAGTTTCTGAATCCTTCAAAATCTGCCCTGTAACTTGATAGGGGTAAAAATAATCATCAAAATGAATGCCATCAACGTCATAATGTTTCACGATTTCGGTAACGACATTAGTAATATAATCTCGCACTTCTGGAATCCCGAAGTTTAATAACTTTTGTCCGTCATACGTTAATATCCATTCAGGTTTTCGGTTGCTGATGTGGTCGGGCGTGACGCTGGTAGCTTTTCTGAAGGTGGCTCGATTGAGGTTCAGCCAAGCGTGGAATTCTAAGTTACGGTCGTGGGCTTCCGTAATCATAAAACTCATCGGGTCATAAAAAGGATTGGGAAATTTGCCTTGTACACCCGTCAGAAATTCCGACCATGGTTCAACACTTCGGGCATAATAGGAGTCGCAAGCATCACGCACTTGCACCATGACGGCGTTAAGATTTGAACGCTTGTGTTCATCTAAAATTCTGATAAAATCCTTTTTTTGGAGGTCGGAATTGTATTGTCCTTTTTGAGGCCAATCAATGTTTTCAACGGTGGCAATCCAAGCCGCACGAAATTCGTATTTAGGGGAATCACTTAACTGACGGTGTTTTTGTGAATAACAGCAAAGAAAAGTAAATAACGTTAAGAAGCAAGTTTGAATAAATTTTAGGGGCATAATCAGGTAAGGAAAACAAAGCGACTATGCAAGTTAATAATTTATTCTTCAATAGAAAACATATATCCCACGCCCTTCAAAGTTTTTATATAATGTTCGGGAATCTTTTCACGTAATTTACGAATATGCACATCAACGGTGCGTTCTACCACATACACATCAACGCCCCAAACTTTTTCCAATAATTCATCCCGATTGAAAACCTTATTTGGATGTTTTGCCAAGAAAGACAAAAGTTCAAACTCTTTTTTAGGCATAACCAAATTTACGCCATTATTATTGACACTATAATTAGTTCTATTAATGATTAATTGACCAATCTCAATCACCAAATCACTTTCAATTTGTTGAATATCACGACGCAAGACTGCCTTAATTCGACTTGTCAAAGCACGGGGTTTTATGGGCTTCACAATGTAATCATCCGCTCCAACATCAAAGGCAGCAACTTCGGTGTATTCCTCAGAACGAGCAGTTAAAAATAGAATGTAAGTATCCTTAAAATCAGGAAGTTGGCGTAGTTGTCGAGCAGTTTCAATCCCATCTTGTCGAGGCATCATCACGTCCAAAAGAATCAAATCAGGTTTGAAAGTTTTTGCCACTTCAACTGCTTGAATGCCGTCATTTGCCGAAGCCGTTTCGTAACCTTCTTTTTTAAGATTATACTCCAAGAGTTCAATAATATCGGGATCATCATCAACCAACAGGATTTTAGGGATGGGTAAAGTGTTGTTTGCCATATAGAAGTTTGTGATTACGATACAAAGTTACCAATGTCAATGTTATGGAATTGTTAAATGTGGATTACGATTAATAGAAATGCTTTTGTCCAATAAACAGCGGCATTTCTATCAAATCTACACCAAACTATTCCCCGTCATAATTATAGGTTTTTCAATCCCCATCAGGTCCAAAATCGTTGGAGCAATATCTCCTAATTTTCCATTATTGATAGCTTTCTTATCTTTATCAATCAAAATACAAGGCACAAGATTCAAGCTATGTTGCGTATTTGGTGAACCATCATCATTAATCATATAATCTGCATTTCCGTGGTCCGCCAGCACAATTACAGAATAATCACTACCGATTGCTGCCGTTACAACCTCTCCCAAAGATTCATCAACTGCCTCGCAAGCCTTCACAACTGCTTGAAAATCACCCGTGTGTCCTACCATATCAGGATTCGCAAAGTTTAAACAAATGAAATCTGCTTGTGAATTTCTGAGTGCTGGTAATAAAGAATCCCTCACCTCATAAACCGACATTTCGGGTTGTAAATCGTAGGTTGCTACTTTCGGAGAATTTGATAACAGCCGAGTTTCACCCTCAAAAGTTTCGTTACGACCACCCGAAAAGAAAAATGTTACGTGAGGAAATTTCTCAGTCTCTGCGATTCTGATTTGCTTTTTGCCTGCGTTGGCAATAATTTCGCCCAAGGTTGAAGGCAAATTACTATCATCAAAAATAACATTTACGTTCTTGAATGATTTGTTGTAATTCGTCATCGTGTAATAATGGATATTCAACTTTTCCATACCATTTTCAGGGAAATCCTCTTGGGTTAAAGCCTTCGTGATTTCCTGCGGTCGGTCGGTTCTGTAATTAAAACAAAGCACCACATCGCCTTCTTGAATATTGCCGAGGGGTAGGTTATTTTTTGTAACCACAATTGGCTTGATAAACTCGTCTGTAATGCCTTCTGTGTATGATTCGTTCATCAAAGCCACAATGCCTTCATCACACACAGGCACGCCTTCGCCCTTGACCATTACGTCGTACGCCTCCTCAATTCGCTCCCAACGATTGTCTCTGTCCATGGCATAATAACGACCTGTTACTGTCGCAATTTTGCCGACCGAAGTTCTTAGAAACGACTGTAAATCACTAATAAAACCCGTTCCAGATTTAGGGTCACAATCTCGTCCATCCGTGAAAGCGTGAATAAGAACTTTGCTCAAACCATTGTCTTTCAGTACGTTACACAATGCTTTCAAGTGACTGATATGTGCGTGAACACCACCGTTAGACACCAAACCCATCAAATGAAATGGCTTATCATTTTCTTTGGCATACTTAATGGCATCGACTAAAACGGGTTCGTGACGAAGCATATCGGTTGCGATGGATTCATTTAAACGAACCAATGATTGGCGGATAGTTCTACCCGCACCCAAGTTCATGTGCCCGACCTCTGAATTACCAAATTGACCTTCGGGCAGACCCACTTCTGGACCAAAAGTTACAAGTGTACTGTGAGGATAATTCGCAATCAACGAATCATAAAAAGGCGTTTTGGCGGCAATAATCGCTGAACGGTCTTCATAGCCTTTTTCAGCTATCCCCCAACCATCTAAAATGACAAGTAATACTTTTTTATTCACTGTTTTATTGTTTTCGCTTGATTATTTAAATGAGATTTCGCAGGATAATATTAGACCACAGATGATACGGATGGTACGGATTTACACTGAGACGCATAGTCGGATAAAATTAAAAAAAATATAACTCTGTTAGGGGTAAAATCCGTTTAATCTGTTCAATCCGTGGTCTAATTGTTCCTGTAAAAATCTTTTCTTGCTCAATGTGGTTTTTTGAAATTTTTTTCTCCTGCCTTAATTTGTGATTTCAGATGATTTTCTTTGGGTGGAACTGGGCAACTAAATCCATCCCCGAACGCACAATATGGATTATACGCCTTATTGAAATCTAAAATTACAACGTCTGTTTGAATATCTGTCATTTCAATATCTAAATATCGCCCACCACCGTAAGTTTCTTTCCCACTCGTAAAATCTTTAAAAGGAATAAAAAGATAGTTTTTATACTTAGGAATTCTCATCAACGCCAAACTCTGATAGACGTACAATTGCAACTTTTCTCCCTTGATTTTAAAACTCAAAATACCATATTTGAAATACTCTTTTTGCTTACCATCAACCGTTGGAATTGTGAATGTGTCTGGTTGGCTTCCAATATGATAACCATGAGTAGCGGCAGAATCGCACTGAATTTCTCTTTGTAAATTTCTCATTTTCACAGCACGTCGAAATGTCTCTTCCGCAATGGGTGAACGACAAATATTTCCAGTACAGACGAATAAAATTTTTAGCATTTTGTCCAGAGGTTAGGATTTGGGGGTTAGGATTTGAAGTTTAGCAGAAATTTCTCATTTCCCAAAAACCCTAAATCCAAACCCCCAACCCCTACTTCTCTAATGGTTGATTATCCTCATCTACAATCACAAAAATTTCTTCCTGTTGTTTTTTCATGAGGTACTTTTCACGGGCGAATTTTTCTACTAATTTTTTATTCCCCATCACTTCAATTCGTTCTTTTTCTACTTCCTTTATTTTCTGAATGTAATACTTCTTCTCATCCTCCAAACGCCCCAATTCACGATACATTTTGATTTGCGTCCAAACATCATTAACATCAAAAAACAACATCCACACGAACAAACCTGTAAAAGTGAGGGTATAAAAACGGTATTTATGTAAGAGAAGGTCTTTCATTGTGATTAGATTATTTATGACAAATATAGTAGATTTTTGAAGAACCTTTTTTAATGTAATGAGTATATGTTAATCATGCCGTAAATTTATGGAAATATTTCAAGGCTTTATAAATCATTAGCAATATGTCAAAAAAAGAAAAACTCCTACTCTTCGCCGCTGTCGGTTTCCTTGTTATCTGGATTCTCGACCTTCGTGCAGGACTTCCCACAGGACTTGAACCTACTTTCTGGAATAAAATTTTCTATCATTATTCATGGTTGATGTTTGCGGCAGGTTGTTTATTCTACTTTCAGTATTCAAAACAAATTCGTTTGAAAAAGGAGGAAGATTTAGAAAAAAATAAGCCAAAAATTGAACAAAAAGATGATAAAAAAGCTCAAAGAAATGCTTTGACGAAGGGAAAGAAGTAGTTTTATTTGTACATTTGAGAATATAATTATTGATATGGCTCTTTGCCTTTTCCTATGAACTCCCAACAAGCAATAAGTATCATCATTGCCATTATTGCCTCAGCGTTTTTTTCGGGCGTTGAAATGGCTTTTGTTTCTGCAAATAAACTCTATTTTGAACTTCAAGCTAAGCAAGGAGTTATTACGGGGCAAATTATCTCGAAATATCTCAAAAATCCTTCAAAATTTATCGGTACAATGCTGATTGGAAATACGCTATCGTTGGTGGCGTACGGTATTTTTATGGAAGGATTTTTACACCATGAAATAGAACATTATTTTCCTATCTTAAATGGTTTAGTGGCGGGTTTAATTGCCTCTTTTATTGGAACAGTAATCATTTTAATGACTTCCGAATTTACGCCCAAAAGTATCTTTCTATTAAATCCTGACGGTTTTTTGGAAGTTTTAGCGATTCCAATTTTGATAGTTTATACGCTCATGTACCCACTCGTTTGGGCAATTGTAGGATTGTCCAAGTGGTTCATTAACAATGTATTACGTTTAGAATATTCAGAAGAACGCCCTGCCTTTGGATTGACAGATTTGAACAATTATCTCCAAAATCTTAACCGTAAAACTTCCATTGATGAAGAGACGGAAGTTGACACAAAAATCTTCAATAATGCCCTCGAATTTAAGCAAGTTAAAGTACGTGATTGTATGATTCCGAGAACGGACATTGTGGCGATGGATATTGAAGGCGGCATGGACGAATTGAAGAAAACCTTTGTAGAAAGTGGTCATTCAAGGGTTCTGGTCTATAAAGAAACGATGGAAGATGTCTTAGGATATTGCCATTCGTCATCCATGTTCAAAAAACCGAAGGAAATTCAAGGAATTTTGACAGCAATTCCGATTGTGCCAGAAGCCATGCCTGCGAAGGATTTGTTATTCAAATTTTCAAAGGAACACAAGTCGTTGGCATTAGTAGTGGATGAGTTTGGTAGTACCGCAGGATTAGTGAGTATGGAAGACGTGATGGAGCAAATTTTTGGTGAAATTGAAGACGAATACGATGATAATGAAGACCTTACTGAAAAACGAATTGAGGATAGAACTTACTTACTTTCGGGACGTTTGGAGATTGATTACTTGAATGATAAATACGGTTGGAATCTTCCAGAAGGCGATTATGATACATTAGGAGGAATGATTACCAACATCAATGAGGACATTCCAGAATTGAACGAAACCATCATTTATCAACCATTCAACTTCCAGATTATGGAAATGACCGATGCAAGAATTGATTTAGTGAGAATGACCATTATTGGAGATATTGAGAAGAAATCGGAGTCGTTTTCGATAAAGCACTAATTTTCGATATTCGTTTTTCAGCTTAGTCGTCCGAACATTGAATAACGAAAATCCAACATCGAATTCCCGAACATTGAACATCAAACAACAACCCTCATCAAAGTCTCAATCTTCATCTCCGTTTCATACCATTCTTTCACAGGATTTGAGTCTTCTGTAATCCCACAACCTGCATAAAAAGTAGCCTCATTTTCGACAATTTTCATCGTGCGTAGATTAACGAATAAATGGTTCTCCTCTTGCATATTCACAGGTCCTAAAAATCCACTGTAAAACTCTCGGTCGTGTAATTCTTGTTCGGCTATAATTCGCAAGGCTGGTACTTTTGGCATTCCACAAACTGCCGAAGTTGGATGTAATAATTCTAACATTACCGTTCCCAATTGTGGAAAGTTAACTTCCTTAGTATCGACCATATAATCCGTTCTGAGGTGCATTAAATTTCCTGCTTGAACCGTTTTGGGACCACTTTCATGGTATTCTCTCAAACGAATTTTCTTAAAACATTCAATAATATAACGACTCACAAAAGCATGTTCCTCAATTTCCTTATGTGACCATCGAATCTCTCCTGCCAACAAGTTTTCACCATTTACTCCAACTGCTGATTGTGTTCCTGCCAAAGACATCGTTCTAAATTTTCCGTCCTTATCAACACTCACTAAGGTTTCAGGCGTTGCACCCAACCAAAAGCACTGATATTCAGGCAAATACACCAAAGAAATAAAGGCATTTGGATAGGCTGTACACAGTTTTTGGAAGGCTTCAATTACCTCAAAAGTATCGGGTAAAGTAATATTTTTTGTACGAGATAAAACTACTTTTTGAACTTCACCATTCTTGATTGACACGATAGCATTAGAAACCATTTCGGCGAAAAGCATTTCATTGTATGGTTCAAAATTCCTTTCTTCGGCATTAGAATCTGGATAAATTTGAGGGAAATTTTCTTGCTCTATTTCCTTATTAAAACATACTAAATATTGCTTTTCAAAGACTTCTTGCTCAACGCTGTTATCATTAACTTGCTGATTTTCAGCACCAAAACTATAATGTAAGTCACTTTTTATGAATAAAGATTCTCCTTGGAATGGACTCATCACAAAGCCCGAAGACATTTCTTCCAAATCCACTTTCATGCGTGAAGCACGTCCAGAAAGGTCAATAATTAATTGTTTTCCAGAAGTTTTTGGTAATCGCCAAAGAGCAATCGGGAGACCTTCCGACAAAGCAATGTTCCAAAGATTTTGAACCTTTGGGGATTTAGTGGTAATATGTTTTTCTAAAATAGCTGACATAGAATTCTGTATTTTTAGTGATAACATATTGTTTTAAAAAGCGGTTTCGAGAAAACGGAAAACCATAGAAATATTTTCAGTAAAATCAGGGCATTATTTTTTATGAATCCAAACCGTCTCACTTAGATTTAGTGTAAGCTATAAAATTTTAGTAAATTCACAAAATCAAAATATTTTAGTCAACCAATTTAATCAACAAACATGAAAAAATCCCTAATCATCGTCCTAACATTATTAACCTTAACAAGCTTCTCCCAAAAGAAAAAAAATATTGTTCCAACTCCACAAAACATTGATAAACAGACCATTATCTCCAATATTGATAAACGATTTGATGAATATGCAGGAATTTCAAAACAAATCTGGAATTATGCTGAGTTGGGATATATGGAAGAAAAATCCTCTATTTTATTACAAGATTTATTGAAACAAGAAGGCTTTAATGTGCAAGCGGGCGTAGCAGGAATTCCCACGGCATTTTTAGCAACTTTTGGCGAAGGCAAACCTACGATTGGAATTTTGGCTGAATATGATGCCCTCCCAGGTTTGGCACAAGAATCTGTCCCCGAAATAAAACCCATTCCAAATCAACGTGGTGGACATGGTTGTGGACATAATTTATTCGGAACTGCATCCGTTGCGGCGGCAATTGAGGTAAAAAATTGGCTACAAAAATCGGGACAGAAAGGTACGGTTAAAATTTATGGTTGCCCTGCTGAAGAAGGCGGTTCGGGCAAGGTTTATATGGTTCGGGAAGGGCTTTTCAATGATGTGGATGTGGTTTTGCATTGGCACCCAGGTTCTCAAAATGCTGCCGATGCGGGAACTTCTTTGGCAAATAAGAATGGTAAATTCCGTTTTAAAGGTATTGCTGCACACGCCTCAGCTTCACCAGAAAGAGGTCGTTCGGCTTTGGACGGCGTTGAGTCAATGGATATGATGGTAAACATGATGCGTGAACATATTCCGCAAGATACTCGCATCCATTACGTAATCACGAAGGGCGGAGATGCTCCAAATGTAGTTCCTGCTTATGCAGAGGTATATTATTACGCTCGCCATAAGGATCGTGACATTTTGCAAAGTATCTGGAAACGCATTGAAAATGCGGCTCAAGGTGCCGCTTTAGGAACGGGTACAAGGGTGGAATGGGAAGTTTTGGGTGGCGTTTTTAACCTTTTGCCAAACGTTACCTTGGCAGAAACCATGCACAATAATTTAGCGATGATTGGGGGCGTAACTTACACGGAAGAAGAGAAAAAGTTTGCCGAAAAAATTAGTGAAACTTTGGGTGAACAAAAACAACCCATTGAAAATGCAAGTAAAGTAAAAGACTTTAGAGATGCTTCGGAAAGTGCCACAAGTGGAGGCTCAACGGATGTGGGAGATGTGAGTTGGACTGTGCCGACGGTAGGTTTACAAACTGCAACTTGGGTTTCGGGTTCGGCAGCACATAGTTGGCAATCAACGGCAACGAGTGGCATGACGATTGGTCAAAAAGGAATGATTGTGGCTGCTAAAACATTGGCTTGCACGGCTTTGGATTTATTTAAAGATGCAACTCTAATTGAAAAAGCAAAAGCAGAATGGTTACAAAAAAGAGGTGCTAACTTTAAATATGAAGCTCTTTTAGGCGATAGAAAACCTGCATTAGATTATCGAAAATAGACATTTAATTAACTTCCCGAAAGGCTAATATCTTTCAGGAAGTTAAATTTTCTATATCTGCGAATATTCCGCAGGAGTCAAAAAGTGAATCTCAGCTTTTGTCATAGCGTGGTCATATTCAGGGAGTGCTTTAATACGATTCCATTCTGAATCAGCTCCAAAAGATTTCCAATGTTCATCTCTGGATTTTTTATTATCAAAAGTGGTCATATACACCAAATTAGGCTGTTTCCCGCCAATAATTGTTTGGGCATAAAATACAGGATTAAAGCCCAACCTTACAAAAATATTGATTTCTCCCCCTTCGTTAAACATATCAACTTTCTTTTTTCCTTTCGCTTCGCTATGGCTTTCGTACAAACGATATTCATACGCTCTTTCCGATTTTGGGGAAGTTGTAGTTGGCACTTTCAAGGTCGTCCAATTTTTAAAAGCTACTGACAATGAACTTTCAAATCGTTCATAAGCAGGCGTTGTGTGGTCGGCATCTAAATAAGGTTTTGCCGCTTGTTGGTAAACAGCATCAGCCGATAGTTTAGCGCCTATTTTACTAAATTCTTCCAAAGATTTATAAGGAATCAAAACATAAAGTTTCAAACCATCTTTCTGGTCTGCTTCGTCAAAAATACCTACAGAAGCAATTCCTGCACGATTATAGGCGGCAATAGCAACATTTTTGAAATAATTTTCCACAATGGTTTTCTGTGCCGCAGTCTTGAAACTATAAACCCGTGTTTCGTAATACTGTGGTTTGCTTTTAGCAAATGTGGTGATGGCAAATAGCGTTGCCAATAAAAAAATACTGAAAATTGAAATGCGTTTTAACATGATGTTGGTTTAAAATTGGTTTGTGTTACAATGAACTAATTTTTTAGTGTAACCAAATAATTAGACTTTCTGTTTCCTCTTTTCTGCCTCAATCCATACAGATACATACAGGCAAAAATAAGCGGGATACAGCCTACAAAGATAGTACACTGCCCATTATACTTATTTTAATACATTTTACAAATTTACAAAACTCATGCCCATTTCACCATAACGCTCGCCCGAAGTAATACTTTTTGCAGAAATTAACAATTTTTGTTTCAAAAAATCATTCATTTAATTGCAATTGCCATAACTTTAATCCGTCCATCAAAAGGCAAGGCGGCAACTTGATAAATGGTTCTGGCGGGTTTACGACCCGTTTTAAAAAGAGAATCGTAGAATAGATTTATTTCAATAATATCTTTTAAATCAATGAAAGCCAAGTCAATAAATACGATATTTTCTTTCATAAAATTAGCTTCTTTCAAAATAGCAAAAATATTATTGAAAGCAATTTGAGCTTGTTCCAACGTAGTTCCACCTACGAAAACACCATTTTTATCAACCGCTAATTGTCCGCTGATATGGCAATAATTTCCTGCCACTACGGCATTACTGATGGGAGCGATTGGCGTTGGAATATTCTCGCCTGTGGTTATGTAGGTTTTGGGGGTCATATTTTCTTAATAAAATATTTTTCTTAACTTCCCGAAAGCCCTAAAACTTTCGGGAAGTTAAAATCCTATAAATTCTTCTCCAAGAAATTCGTCATCATCGTATATAAATGCAAACGAGTATTACCCCCATAAATCCCATGATTTTTGTTAGGATAATAGAACGATTGGAATTGTTTGTTGGCTTTGATGAGGGCATCTTCCAAAGATATTGAATTCTGAAAATGTACATTATCGTCGCCCGTACCGTGTACTAATAGGAAGTTGCCTTTTAAATTTTTGGCGTAGGTAACTGGCGAGTTTTCGTCGTAACCAGAAGCATTTTCCTGGGGTGTTCTCAAAAATCTTTCGGTGTAAATGGTGTCATAAAAACGCCAGTTGGTTACGGGTGCAACGGCAATGGCAGTCTTGAAGTAATCAGCTCCTTGGAATAAACAATTAGACGACATATATCCACCATACGACCAACCAAAAATCCCGATTCTCGTTTTATCCACGTAGGGTAATGAACCCCAATATTTTGCCGCTTCAATTTGGTCTTTTACCTCCAATTTACCCAAATTCAAGTAGGTAGATTTCTTAAAATCAGCTCCTTTTCCGCCCGTTCCACGATTGTCCACACAAGCCACAATGTAGCCTTTTTGTGCCAAATGCTGAAACCACATAAAATTGGAAGCATCAAACTGATTTAATACTTGCTGACTTCCTGGACCTCCATAAAGAAACATGAATACTGGATATTTTTTCTTTGGGTCAAAATCGGTTGGCTTAATCATCCATGCGTTCAATTCGATATTTTCTGACGTTTTTATGGTCATAAATTCTTTTGGAGCAATGTTATAATCTTCCAATTTCTTGCGTAAAGCGGCATTATCTTCCAAAACTTTTACCAATTCACCCGTTTGTGCTTTATGCAAGCTAACCTTTAATGGACTATCTGAGGCGGTATTGTTGAGAATATAAAATTTAAAGTCTTTACTAAAATTTGCGGAATTCATGCCTTTTTCAGAAGTTAATTGTTTCTTTAATTTACCATCCAATGAAATACTAAAAAGCTGTCTTTCGATGTTCGACATCTCCATTGAAGTAAAATATAA
>JAYVRF010000195.1:0-14978 GCA_043756925.1 Arcicella sp.
GCGGAGTCATTCAAATACATGATGACCAATGATGTAAATAAAGATATTAATTTTTTCTTTGATAAAATAAAAAAATCCAACGAAAATAACACTATTCCAATAATCTCCAAAGATGGTTCTGGGTATCTTGATTCAAGAAATATTGAAATTCCAAAAGAGTTGAATTCTCAGGAAAAGCAAACATTTTTAAAAGATAAATTGGAAGAAATTATTCGTGACAACAACGTTCCAATTGAGGTAGATATGGTTTTTCATAAAGAGTATATTTATTACGGTAACTCACAGCTACTCAATATCTTACGTTATTATCCACTATTTCAATTACTCATCGTTTTAATCTTTGGTTTGGCGGCTTATTTGTTTTTTGATGCCTCTCGAAAGTCGGAACAAAACCGTGTCTGGGTGGGTTTGGCAAAGGAAACTGCCCATCAATTAGGGACACCGCTTTCTTCACTGACGGCATGGGTAGAATTCTTCAAAACTGACCCAGCCTACGACCAAGAAATTGTGAAAGAATTGGAAAAAGATGTGCAACGTTTGGATGTAATTACCACTCGATTCTCTAATATTGGTTCTGTTCCAGTCTTGAAAGAAGAAAATATTGTGGAAACTATTGAGACTTTTATGTCGTACTTACAAAAGCGAATATCAACTAAAGTTTCTTTCAGTTTTGTAAATGAATTACCCCCAAATACGATGATAAAATTGAACAAATATCTATTTGAATGGGTGATTGAGAACATCTGCAAAAATGCTGTGGATGCCATGGAGGGCGTTGGAGCGTTGAAAGTAGTGATTAAAGAATTGAAAAATAATCAAATTGCCATTGATATTTCTGACACGGGAAAAGGTATTGCCAAGAAGAATTTAAGTAAAGTTTTCAACCCAGGATTTAGTACAAAAAAACGGGGTTGGGGTTTGGGTTTAACCCTTGCCAAACGGATTATTGAAAATTATCACAACGGAAAGTTGATGGTAAAAAATTCGGAGATTAACAAAGGGACTACATTTAGAATTTTGTTGGGAGGGGTGGCGTAAAACCGATTTCAAATTGTTATTTTACGATAAAGCAACCCAAAACCTTACCTTTGTGATAAATTTACCATCACCACTTAATCGGCAAAATGAAATACAGATTTACAACCTTTTTTACAGCCAGTTTGGTATTATTTACACTCGCTGATATAATTTTTTGGAGTTGCAAAAGGAACAATAGTGAAGGAGAAAAATTAGCAAAAACGTATTGTGCCAGTTGTCACCAATTGCCCGACCCGAGTATTCTGCCCAGAAATGTATGGCGACTTAGTACGCTACCTTATATGGCAATCATGATGGGAGTTGATAAAGACATAAAAAAACTCGGAAAACCCCTTTCAAATTATGCGGTTCTCCGACCACCTTCCCAAATGATTAGTGATGATGACTGGGAAAAAATCAAAGACTATTACTTGTCAGAAGCTCCCAAGAAACTTGAAATGCCAGAATATGTCCCCTTACAAGAACTTAAAAATGTTTTTGAGGTAGAAAATCTAAATGTTGCCCTTAAAAATACTACCATTCCTAATTTTACAACTATTAAAATTGATACTATAAATAACAAGATTTTTGCGGGTGATCAATACAATAGAGTCATTTGGATTATTAATAAAAATGGCGAACCTCTTCAATCAATTCCCAATCAAAATGCTTTGGCGAATGTTGATTTATTTAATGCGAAAAGTAATAAGTATTTACTAACTTTTATCGGCACAACCACCCAAGCAAATCCCGATATTTCTGGCTCTGTTGTACAATTTGAAATGAAAGGAAATAAGATGGTTCAACAAGGAGAATTATTTACTAATTTAGAAAGACCCATTGAATTTACTTATAAAAATATTGACGAAAATCCTGATTATGAGATGATTAGCTGCGAATTTGGATTCAAACTTGGTGGACTTTCTATTTGGAAAAAAGATGCAAAAGGTAAATATCAAAAACAACCTTTAAGTATTGGACCAGGAGCGACACGAACAATAATTACTGATTTTGACGGTGATAAAAGAGAAGATATTTTGGCTTTATTTGCCCAAGGAGATGAAAGAATTGTTATTTATTTGAATAAAGGAAAATTACAATTTGAGGAGAAAATACTATTGAGATTTCCCCCAATTTATGGTTCAACATCGTTTAATTTTATTGATATGGATGGCGACAATAAGAAAGATATCGTTTACACGGCGGGAGATAATGCCGACTTTTCAATCATTCTTAAACCTTATCATGGTGTTTATATTTTCAAAAATCAAGGAAATTCAAATGGCTCAATTCCTCAGTTTAAACAAATTCATTTCTTTCATCAAAATGGCTCTACCAAAGCAATTGCCAAGGATTTTGATAATGACGGAGACATTGATGTTGCTTCAATTGCTTTGTTCCCAGACACTGACCACCGACCTTCGGAAGGATTTATGTATTTAGAAAATACAGGCAGGAATTTCATTCAAAAGACGCTTAATATTAATCATTTGGGTAGATGGAATGCTATGGATGCGGCTGATGTTGATGATGATGGCGATATTGATATGGTCTTGGGAAGTCATCCAGTAGCAAAATTTCCAGCAGGTTTTGATCAAGCCTGGAAGAAGGGAAGCGGCTTAGTGATACTGAGAAATAAAACAAAGGACAAGAAGTAAATACAGTATTTTTATCAGGAAAATTTACAAAATGACTAAATATTTAGATTTTCTAAATCTTAAAAGAATCATAATTATTGGATTATTTTTTAGAATAATTTCCATTATTTTTTCTAAGGGATACGCCTTTTCTGATGACCATTTTGAGGTGATAGAAATTACTCAAAACCTCTTAGACAAATTAGATTCGCCCTTTCCTAACTTCCCCCCCGGTACTGTCTATCTTTTCAGTCTCGTTTATCCTGGCGTTCATTATGTTATTTTTACTGTTTGCGAATTCTTTGGAATGTACAATCCAGAAGTAAAAATGTTCATGGTCAGATTAGGGCATGGATTATTTTCATTACTGACGATTTATTACGGATATAAAATGACGGAACGCCTTAGTAACCGTCCAAATGACGCCAAAATTGTGGGACTTTTATTAGCAACTTTTTGGGTATTTCCTTTTCTTTCTGTCCGTAGTTTGCGTGAATTTGCCTGTATTCCTCCGCTTTTGATTGGTTGTTATTTTACCATTGAAAAGAACATTTCAACGAAGCAAATTTTATGGTCGGCTTGGTGGTTTACGATTGCTTTTGTGTTTCGTTATCAAATTATTTTTATTCCATTTGTGATTGGTTTATTTTGGCTTTTCAGTAAAGCAAATTGGCAAAAAGCAATTATTTTTGGTTTGGCAATTGGCGTATTTTTTATGTTTACCCAAGGAATTTTAGATTATTTATATTGGGGAAATCCATTTGCATCCATTTTGGCTTATGCCGAATATAACAGCGTAGAAGCTAATATTGCCAGTTATCCAAACGGTCCTTGGCATCGCTACATTGGGACAATGGCAGGTTTATTTTTGGCGTTTCCTTTTCTTCTACTATTAGCTGGATATTTCAAAACTGCCATACAATCGCACAATCGGAGAGTTTTATTCTTTGCCTCCCTCTTGTTTTTCGTTTTTCATTCCTATTATGCTAACAAACAAGAGCGTTTTATTATGCCGTTTTTGCCATTTTTTATTATTTTAGGAATTATTGGTTTCAGAGATTTATACGAGCAATATCAAGACAGAAAATGGCTCAATATATTCACCAAATTTACCATAATTTGGTTTTTGATTTTAAATACGGTTTTGCTTTGTATTTTGTCAGTAACCTACACAAAACGTTCGAGAGTTGAGAGTATGAATTATCTGCGAGAAAAAGGAGATATGACAAATTTTGTGGTTCAGAATTACGAATCATCTCAACCCGAAGCTCCGTTTTATCTTCAAAAGCGATATGATTATTACACAATTGATACTCGTGAGAAAATGGAAAATTTGCCTAAACATTTGAAGTTAGGCATAAAAACGAAGCCTAATTACGTAATTTTGGTAGGAAATACTGATTTAGAAAAGCGTAAAGTGGAAATGAAAGCGGTTTTCCCAACGATGGAATATGAAGTGAATATTGAGCCAAGTTTTGTAGATAATTTGGCATATTTAATGAATCCTTCGCATAATCATAACGAGACGTTTTATATATTTCGTATTAGGAATTAGGGGCTGGGATTTGGGGGTTTAGTTTCTCCTAACCCCTAAATCCTAACCCCAAACACCTGAAAATTAATCCTCTGGAAAGGGAATATAAATAAAGTTTACAAAATCATTGTCTATCACGAACAAGCAACAGAACTCATCAGGGTCTTTATAGCTTGTTTTGAAAACCTCCACATTTTCTTCCGCAATGATTTCACGTTGCACAAATTCCTCCATCGTCGAAGCGTGATAATGCCACTGATTGTTGTTCATTTCATGAATTCCAATCAATTTTAAGCCAATCGGTACGGGATTTTGAGATACGGCAAAAATGGGATATTTTGAAAATCCACGGGTACGGATTTGATACGACGATTCCTTCAAAAATTCTGCAACAATTACAAAATCAGTGGAAATAATTCCCAGACGTTTCCCATTCAATTCGGGTGAATTTGGGGCATTGGATATGGCTTGATAATCTTCTAACACGTTCTTTTAATTAATTATTACCTAAAATCTCGCTGCACTTAGCAAACTTAAATCTTTATAATTCATGCCAAATTTTTTGGCGATGTTGGCGTTTGTTAGACTCCCTTTGTAGGTGTAAACCCCTTTCATGAAAGATTTGTTCGCAAAAATGGCTTCTTCAATGCCACCCGTCTTGCCTGTTTTCAAGAGAAATGAAGTAAAAATATTGCTTAATGCCTGCGTGGCTGTGTGTGCTACTCGGGAAGGAATATTGGGTACGCAGTAATGAATTACTCCATATTTTCGATAAATTGGATTGTCGTGAGTTGTCATTTCGGAAGTCTCAAAACAACCTCCTTGATCAATGCAAACGTCAATTATGACTGAATCGGGCTTCATCAATGACACCATTTCTTCGGTAACGATGCAAGGCGTAAAACCGTCCTCGGCACGCAAAGCTCCAATCACAACATCGGCTTCTGAAATTGCCTGCGTGAGCGTACTGGAATCAATAATACAAGTGTAAATATTGTGTCCGACGGAATGTTTTAACCGCTGTAATTTGTAAATATCCTTATCAAAAACCTTCAAATCTGCCCCCAGACCAATGGCAATTCTGGCGGTATATTCTGAAACCGTTCCTGCCCCCAAAATAACTACTTTTGTGGGTGGCACGCCCGTGATTCCGCCTAAAATTACACCCATTCCATCGTTGGCACTACTTAAACATTCCGCCGCAATTAACATGACAGTACTTCCTGCAATTTCGGACATGGCTCTGATGATGGGCATTCCGCCAGCGTTATCTTCAATGTATTCGTAACAAAGTCCAGTAATTTTTTTACGGTTTAATTTCTCGAAATATTCCTTCGTCATGCGGGGCATATTCAGGGCTGAAATCACTGTAGAGCCATTATTAAGGTATTCAAATTCTGAATCTGTGAGTGGTTGAACCTTTAAAATTACGTCAGATTTGAATACTTCTTCTGTCGTGTAGGAGATTTGTCCTCCCGCATCAGAATATTGATTATCAGTAAATTTTGCACCATCCCCTGCCCCTGTTTCAATCAAAACTTGATGTCCATTACGCACCAAAAGCCCCACTGCCGAAGGCGTAAGTGACACACGTCTTTCTTGCATCGAAACTTCCTTAGGAATTCCGATGAATAGACTTTTTGCGTTTTGTTTTGTCCAGACTAATGCTTCTTGCGGAACGCCGCTTGGCGATATAAGACCAGATTGAGCGAGGACTTCTTTAAAACCTGTTGGTTGGGGCATTTTATACTATATATTTTGATAGCTGATTCAGTTTTCCAATAATTCCACTGCCTCCAATACTTCTTTAACAATTTTAGGATGGAGACTTTTCCCAGCATAAAATGGGATTACTATTCGTTTTTTATCTTTAAAATAAATTCTATGACTTCCTTTTGTTCTATTCAAAAGAAAACAGAATGCTAAAAGAAGTCTCTGCCTCCTTTGCATTTATAACTGGTATTTTACGGTAATTTGCACCTCCATTGTTGTAGTGATTAAATTTATTGAAGGTAATAACTCACCTAATTCTTCTTGGCTCATTGACTCAACGTAAAGTTCGATAGCTTCACGAATATTCTCTTGGGCTTCTTCAAAATTATCACCTTGTGAATGACACCCTTTTAAATCAGGACAAAAAGCGAAATAACCGTGTTCGTCTTTTTGAAATAAAACATTGAATTTATGACTTATAACGTATAGTCTTGTTTTTAAAACATATTCTCAAAAATACACTAAACCCCAATTTTTTCCAAATGAATTTCTCTTACTCCATCTTCCAAAACTTTAATGTCAATTTTTAAGTATTTGGTAGGCAACAAGTTAGCGATTTTTGAAGCCCATTCGATAAAACATCTTTCGCCCGAAAATAAATAATCTTCCACGCCAATATCCATCGCTTCTTCTTCATTTTTAATTCTATAAAAATCAAAATGATAAAGGTCGACGCCTTGCTTCGTTGTATATTCGTTCACCAATGAATACGTTGGACTCTGCACATGACTTGTTACAACTAAAATATCACAAATGGCTTTGATGAGCGTGGTTTTCCCTGCTCCCATTTGCCCTTCAAAAATCCAAACGGGTGTTTTCTGTCCGAATTCAAGAATGGTTTTGGCAACGGTTTTTATTTCGTTTAAGGAATTGTATTTAATTGATTTTGTGTTCATAATAATTGTTTGAAGTCTTAAATTTTCGCCATAAAAGAATCGTGCAATTGCACCACAAAATCCACTTGCTCATCCAAAGTCATGAACGAAGTGTCCATCAAAACGGCATCTTTTGTTTGGGTTAAAGGTCCTTCTTCACGGGTTGAATCAATGATGTCACGCTTTTTTATGTTGGCTAAAATCACGTCCAAATCCACCATTTCGCCCTTTTCTAATAATTCTCGCTGGCGACGTTCTGCCCGAATGGAAGGGTCTGCCGTCATAAAAACTTTGATTTCAGCGTTTGGAAAAACCTTCGTGCCAATGTCTCTTCCATCCATCACAACGCCACGATGTTTCGACATTTTTTGTTGTTGAGCCACCATTGCTTTCCGCACAATCGTAATGGCACTCACTTCCGAAACCATTTGCGAAATATACATTTTACGGATTTCTTCTTCCACATTCAAGCCATTCAAAAATACATCGCTTGCACCCCGATTTTCGTTAAAATGAAAAGTAATATGAATTTCTGACAATGCCTTTTCAACGTCATGCGGATTAGTTAATGTCACGTGATTATTATAAAAATATAAACTTACTGCCCTATACATTGCCCCCGTATCAACAAAAGCATAACCCAATTTCTTGGCAACTCGCTTAGCCGTAGAACTTTTTCCACAACTCGAATGACCATCAAGGGCAATAATCGTTTTTTTCATATTTTATAATTTTGTTTGCAAAGATAGGGCAAAAGGTGAATTTGGAAAATTTAGACGTAAAAAAGCCAAGATTTTTGGTCTTGGCTTTTCTTTTTGAACAAATAATCATTACTTCTGAACCTTAATGTCAAAAGTGATTTTTCCTGCAACTCCTTCTTCAAGACCAGTGATTTTTACTAATCCCTTTTTCTTTCTACCATTCACAAAAGCATACGTCTTACCAACTTCCACGACAATATTTTGAGAAGTTTCTGAAATGGTTAATCCATTCAAAATGGCATCGGTTGCCGTACTAAAATCAACTGTTGAAGGTGCTGATGTAAAATAAGTTGGTGTTCCACCAGCGGTACTTCCTCCTCCACAAATTGGATTCGAGGCAGGTATTGTAGTAGAAAAACCTAATTTCTGACGTTCTGGATTAGATAAAAGCGTTGGCTTAATCGTTGGCGAACCAAAAGCTGCATACGTAATATCAATAAATTTCATGTTTGAATCAATATCACAAACTGCATAGACATCACCCGTTGCCGAAGCAACTCTTGAACCCAAAGCATTTGTTTGAGCACCTAAAACAATACCAATCCAAGAGGCAATTTGTCCATCCGCTGAAATGTTGATGACCAAAGTCTTACGAGTAACTTTTTCGTTATTATCATACACATCAAAATGCAAATAATTCTTTCCTGTTGTTGCCGAAACCGTGAAATCAATGGTTTGCGTTTGCTCATCACGATTCTTTAATTTGATTTCAAATAAAGGACGATCAGTTTTTGTACGAAAATTGGCTTTATCCGAAACAAACACTCGCATAATTCTTGGTTTTTCACTCGTTGGTGTTTTTTTAATGACTAATGAAACGTTCACATTGTCGCCACTTGCTGCCACAACGCTTGGGTCAGTATTCAATTTAGCATCCGTGAAAGTGATGTCTAATCTACCGTCTGCAAGTGGCAAAGTCATATCTTCTAATGGAGCTTGAATTTCAGGCGTAATGCCACAAGCAGTGATGTACATCGTAATAATAGCAAGGAATAAATATGATAATTTTTTCATAAAAATAATTAGCCCCTAAACTGAATTGGAAGGAATGGTTTGAAGATGTCTCATGCACGGGGCTTGGGATATAGCATGAAAATTCTTAAAAATAAAGTTTATTGTCTTAATAATCAGTGAATTAAAATCTTCTCAGTCTGTAATAAATGATTGTTTTGATTCGTTTTTTGGAGATATTGATTTCCAAAATTAACGATTAAAACTTATCTATCGTATTTTAGTAAAGATAAATTGGCAATTTTTTAAGTTTTCAATTCAGCCATTACCTTAACTTCCCGAAAGTTTTTTAACTTTCGGGAAGTTGGCTAAGAATCATTAATCATAGCCAGTAAAATAAGCAAATCATGCAAATCAAAGGCAATATCATAAACATTCTCGAAAGAAAAATTCAATACGGAACAATAGAAATTGAAGAGGGAATTATTCAAAAAATAACCCTCCTATCTCCTGTTTCCCGTCTCCATTCCTACATTCTTCCTGGCTTCGTTGATGCTCACGTTCACGTAGAGAGTTCGATGCTCACGCCCATTCAATTTGCTCGTTTGGCAGTAGTTCATGGCACAGTCTCCACGGTTTCTGACCCGCATGAAATTGGAAATGTTTTGGGTAAAGCGGGCGTTGAATACATGATTAAAAACGCTCGTCAAACACCTTTTAAATTCTGTTTTGGGGCTCCACCTTGCGTACCTGCCACCACTTTTGAAACCGCAGGAGCAACCATTACGCCCAACGATATTGAGGAATTATTCATCATTTATCCAGAAATTGGGTATTTGGCAGAGGTCATGAATTTCCCTGGCGTTTTGAATAATGACCCTGACATGATGGCGAAAATTGCGTTGGCAAAACAATACAATAAACCCGTGGACGGACACGCCCCAGGCTTGCGGGGAGATGATGCCCGAAGATACATTAAAGCAGGTTGTCAAACCGACCACGAGTGTTTTACGGCTGAGGAAGCATTGGATAAATTGAAATATGGCATGAAAATTTTGATTCGGGAAGGTTCAGCCGCCAAGAATTTTGAAGCCTTAATTGACTTATTACCAAAACATTACGAAAATATGATGTTTTGTTCAGACGATAAACATCCTGATAATTTAGTGGAAGGACATATTAATTTATTGGTAAAAAGAGCCTTAGCAAAATACCCAGATTTGTTGTTTGAAACCCTACAAATGGCGTGTGTAAATCCAGTTTTGCATTATAATTTACCCGTAGGTTTACTCAGAGAAGGCGACCCAGCCGATTTTATTGTCATTGATAATTTGCAGGATTTTAAGGTGAAACAAACTTATCTAAATGGTGAAATTGTAGCAGAGCATGGCTTTACAAAGATTGAGAATTTACCAAGTGATATTGTCAATAATTTTAATTGTGAAACCAAGAAAATAGAAGATTTTGCTTATGAAAATTCAGAATTACAACAATCAATGATTAAAGTTATTGAAGTTTTGGATGGTCAATTAATTACTTTAAAATCTGAACATAAACCTAAAATTTTAGACGGTTTTGTAGTGTCAGATACAGAACGAGATATTTTAAAAATAGTGGTCGTAAACCGCTACCGAGATGCTCCCCCTGCGATTGGTTTTATCAAAAATTTTGGACTAAAAGAAGGAGCAATTGCCTCATCGGTTGCCCATGATTCACATAATATTATTGCAGTGGGCGTGGATGATGAATCAATTTGTGAAGCCGTGAATATAATTATTGAAGCAAGAGGTGGAGTGTCGGCAATTAATGGGAAAGGACAAAAAAATATTTTAAAATTACCAATTGCAGGCATCATGTCTGACCGTGATGGTTATGAGGTAGCCAAAGAATATTCTGCCATTGACCAATTCGCCAAACAATTAGGTTGCACATTGGCTTCACCCTTCATGAGCCTATCGTTTATGGCACTTTTAGTGATTCCAAACCTAAAATTATCCGATTTGGGATTATTTGATGGAGAAAAATTTGTGTTTACAAGTTTATTTGTAAAATAATTGTTAATTTTAGATTATAAAAGAATAACACAAATTAAAATCATTGCTAAACACTAAAAACTTTTCATCAACCAAACGAAGAAATTACTTCCAAAAATCTCATTAAGTGATTTATTAGAACACAAACTTTTAAACGACTTAATCGACAATTTCCTAATCTTTATAAATTACTTATCTTTCCATAATTCATACTTATATTGATAACAATTTAACTTGTCTTCGGGTATTTTTTTGTTTTCAAATTTGCCTTTTTTTATTTATTATTTTCATTAACTTTTTAAAAACACATGAGAAAAATTCTTCTATTATCAGTCTTGGCGGTGCTGGGACTTTGCGGGCAATTATTTGCTCAAGACAGAATGGTAACGGGTAAAGTTACCGATGGCAAAGATGGGTCGGGGCTTCCAGGGGTTACTATAACAGTTAAGGGAACTGCTAAAGGTACGACAAGCGATGGGTCAGGAAACTATAAAATTAGCATTAGCACTAATTCTACGCTTGTTTTCTCCTCTGTAGGTTTTACTTCAAGAAATGTTGCAATTGGCAATAGATCAGAAGTAAATTTATCACTTGATGAAGATGTAAGCAGTCTCGAAGAGGTGGTTGTAACTGGTTTGGCTTCAAGTATTAAACGTTCAAATGCGGCAAATGCTGTTGTCAAATTGAGTGCTGAAGACTTAATGGGAACTACAAGTCCACAGACTTTAGATAACGCTATGTCTGGAAAAGTTGCGGGTGCAAACATTCGTCAAAACAGTGGTGCCCCAGGAGGAGGAGTTTCAGTTCAGTTTAGAGGTCCTTCGTCTGTTTTGGGAAGTTCAGAACCACTTTACGTAATTGATGGTGTAATTTTAAACAATTCTCAATTTAATACTGGTGCTGGAACGGGATCTTTTAATGGTGCAGTTGGTGCCAATACAGGTAATCAAGATCAGGGTGCTAATAGAATTTCTGATATAAATCCTAATGATATTGAATCAATGGACATTTTGAAAGGACCCTCTGCTGCTGCAATTTATGGAACCAGAGCCAGTGCAGGTGTAATTGTGATTACTACCAAACGTGGAAAGGCTGGTCGTACAAGTGTTCGTTTTTCTCAAGAATTTGGTCAATCATCCGCTATAAATTTATTGCCTTCATCAAATTGGGATGAAGCTAAAATTAAGACTTTTGGTGGATATTATGGCGTTGATGAAGCAACTGCTTTGGCAACATTCAAAGCGGCAAATGGAAAAACGGTTGATTACGATAAAGAAATTTTTGGAAATATTGGAGCAATGAGTAATACTAACTTGACAATTAACGGTGGTAACGACAAAACTCGTTTTTTTGTATCAGGTAGCTTAAATTCGGAAACAGGTATAGTTAAAAATACAGGTTTTGGTCGTGCAACATTACGTGCTAATTTAGACCAAAAGATTTCAAAAAATATTGATTTTAGTATCAGTACCAGTTATATCAGTTCCAACAGTTCTCGTAGTTTCTTAGGAAATGATAACAATGGCGTTTCATTAGGTTACTCAATTGCCTATCTTCCTAATTTTTTGGATTTAAGAAGAAGAGCAGATGGAACATATCCTGAATCACCAGGAACTGGACAAAACCCATTTGAAGTGGTTGACCGCATGGAAAACAAAGATGAGGTAAATCGTTTTTTGGCATCATCCAATGTAAATATTTTATTAATGAATAAAGAAAATTCTTCTTTGCGTTTAACTGCCCGTGGAGGACTTGATTATTTATTACAAGAACCACGAGTCTATGCTCCTGAAGATGTTCAATATCAGGCGATTCGTGCTTTGCCTGGTGCATCAAGATATGCTTACAATAAGGCATTTAATACCTATTTTCAAACTGCTCTAACTTATTCTTGGAAACTTGGTAGTGTTGATTTAGCAACCCAAGCCTTGTATCAACAAGATAACTCGTTACGTGCAGAAACATGGATTCAAGGTGACGGGCTTTTACCAGGGCAAAGAAATCCATCAACGGCTGCAAAAGTTTTGACCTTTTCAGAAGTGAAACCAGAAGCAGTAAAGGCTTATGATATCAATCAAGAATTTAATTGGAGAGATAAAATCATTGCTCGTGTGGGAGTTCGCCGTGATCGTACAAGTTTAGTAGGAGACCCCTCAAAGTGGTTTACCTATCCACGTGCTAATGCTGCTATTAATTTAACAAAATTTGATTTCTTTCAAAGTGAAGTTGTCTCACAATTAAAAGTTCGTGCTGCATTTGGTCAAACAGGCGGTTATCCAGTTTATGGAGATATTTATTCTTTGTTAGTAGGAGTAAATTATGGCGGTAAATTAGGTGCAGTTTCACCTGCTGTAGTTGGAAACCCTGGCATTGCACCTGAAAGAGCTCAGGAAATAGAATATGGAATTGATTTAGGCCTATTTAAAAATAAAGTAACCTTAGAAGCAACCTATTACAACAAGACCTTAATAGACTTTTTGTACTCTTATCCTTTATCTAATTCAACTGGTGCTGCTCAGATTAGTGTTTTCCCTGCTGGTGATATGACCAACAATGGTTTAGAATTAGGTTTGAATGTTCAAGCAATCAAGAAAACAAAACTTAGTTGGACAACTGGGCTTTTATTTTGGAATAATCGTTCAAATGTGCCAAGATTAGTGGTTTCTCCTTCATTTGTTCCAAATTCTGGGTTTGGCAATTTTGGTCGTTCAAGAATTCAAGAGGGATTTTCACCAACTGCACTTTGGGGACGTGATGCAACAGGTAAATCTCCCCTTGCCATCAGAGAAGGTCAACCAGATTTTCAATTGTCATGGAGAAACAATGTTACATTTGGACAATTTGATTTCTCAATGTTATTACATTGGCAACAAGGTGGTTATAACTCATCTTTAAATCGTGAATTGAAAGATGAAGCAGGAACTACTTTTGATTGGAGTGATCCAGCTGTAGAAGCTGATGGAAGTAAGACAATCATCGGATTAAGTTCACGCTTATTTGGCAATCCTGGTTATGCAACGGAAAATTATCTTTTCAGCACAACTTATGTTCGCTTACGTGAAGTTGCATTGAACTATAATGTTCCAAAAGCGACTTTAACAAAAATATTTGGGGATGCTGTTCAAGGGGTAAGATTTGGTGTTTCAGGACAAAATCTAATAAATGTTTCTGATTATTTTAAGTATAATTATGATCCAGAAGCATCAAATTTTGGAAGTCGTTCCATTGGTGGAAACATTGATTTAACGCCTTTCCCAAGCTCAAAGAAAGTGTTTTTTAAAGTCGTTCTTGACTTTTAATTTAACATTTAACTATTTCAGTAAATCAAAACAAGAAAATCATGAAACTTAATATAAAATCTTTTCTCTTAGGTGTCACCCTTCTATCATTCACTACTTCTTGTAGTTTATTAGAAATTGAGGCTTTAAAAGAACCCAATAATCCAACATTGGAATCAATTTTAAAAGATGCCTCTCGTACTCAAATAGGTCAGTTAGGTAACGGAATGATGTTGGTAATGCGAAGTGGATACGCTGATATGGCTTCTATTTCAGGTTCTGTTGGTCGTGAAATTGTTATTTTCGCAAAAACTGACAATCGTTATTATACTGAATTACAAGGTCAGGCTGCTATTGATGCAGGAGGAATAATGCTTCCTTGGTATAACACATATAACCAAACTCGTCGCAGAGCTGAATTAACAACTCGTTCGGCTGATAATACTTCTGCTCTTTCGGCTACTGAAAAATCAGCAGTAAAAGGAGCGGCACGTACCGTTCAGGCTTACGTAATGTTGAACTGCTTAAACATGAATGGTGAAACAGGCATTAGAACAACTTTCACAGACTTACAAAGCCCAGGTGATTTGTTAAAACCTGGTCCATTTGTTGGCTATAAAGATGCTTTAGTTTATATCAAGCAATTAGTTGATGAAGGAAATTCGGAGTTAGATAAAGCAGGTTCGACAGCTTTTCCTTTTCCAATGGCTTCGGGCTGGGCGGGATTTAACACTCCTGCCAATTTCAAAAAAGTAAATCGAGCCATAGCCGCTCGTGTCGCTATGTATCAACAAGATTGGGCAGGGATGAGTAGTGCATTAAACGCTTCTTTCATAGATTTGAAAGGGAATTTAGCCACAGGACCCATGTTCAATTATTCAACTACTGCTGGTGATGCAGTAAACCCATTCTTCAAACCAAAGGATGAAAGTAATACCCCTTGGGCAGCACAAAAAGATTTAGTCAAAGATGCAGAAGTTGGAGATACCCGTATTTTTGGAGCAAGTATTTCCGAAGGTGGTAAAGCAAAAGTTCGTAAAAGAGCTGCCGCTGTGACATTGGGAGGATTTCCTGTATCAGATTTTGAAACCCAAATTGCTGGAACCAATGTATCTTCAA
>JAYVRF010000196.1:0-14961 GCA_043756925.1 Arcicella sp.
TATCAATAATTTGAAAGATTGGATACCCTAAAAGAAACCATTGTTCTTGCAATTTTACATCAATAACTACTTGATTATCAATAATTTGAGTTAATTTTACTTCAACCGTTACAAACAGGTTTGTATTAATTATTTTCCTGCGATTTAGGTCTAAACGTTTTTCTAAATCTCCTTTTTTAATAGAATCTCCAATCACTAAATCCAACTCTCGAAGAATAATGCTTTCCTTGGTTTTTTTATTACCCAAAATATTAATTTGCTTGATAACAAGCACACTATCAGCACTTTGTGATTGCGGATGATGAGCAAAGAGCGTAAATAAAAAAGTAAAAAGTAGCATGGTTCAAAGATAATAAATCCGCTGTGATTGCACACAAATTTTACGGATTGGACCGCAGCGGTAGACCGCATGGATAAAATAATTTAAGATTATTATTCAGAATATAATTGTTCTCTTCAAAAAATTTGACTTTAAATCACCCTTCACTAAATCTGTGCAGTCCTCTGCTGCCGTCTAATCCGTACAATCCATGCTCCATAAACCAATTACTTAACCGCTTTCACCGTGAAACCTTCATTTCTCAGCAAAGTAATTACGCCTTTTTTACCTCCCAAATGCCCCGCCCCAACGGCAAAAAATGTAGGTTTTTCTTTAGTTATTTTTCGAATTTTTGCAATCCAATTTTGATTACGAGTTGTTAATAAATTCTCCTCAAACCCTTCATCCATTGTTTTTGATTTTGACATATCCTCCAATAATGCTTCAACATCTTGGTTTTTGTAGTCGGTAATTAGTTGCTTAAATTCTTGCTTACCATCTGCCCAATTTTCTACCAATTTTACGAGCATCATATCTGCTTGTTTTTTCATACCCATTTTATCCATCGCTCCAAATTGGTCTTGGACAGTTTCCAAGCCAAGAATTTCTTTGTTCTCAATTTTAGCCATTTTCATGAAAGTCACTTCATAACTTTGAGTTGGACACGATAATAATTTTGTAATGCTCATAGAACCCAACACAAAAGGTTTCATTCTGTCCATCGTAGCAATATTCATTTTCAAAGTATCCTTAAAAAATTGACTAACCTTGTGATAATCAGGCTCTGACAGTAAAGTTTTAATAGTTGAACCATCCGTCATGTACATACTTTTCATCATTTCAGGCATCATTTTTGGGTCGTCCATATCTACTTCTAAATAAACCTGTTGAGTTTCCGAAAATTTCTGTTTTGTTACTTCTGTCATCACAAAATCTTCTTTACAAATGATGTGAATTGTTCCGTATAAATAGGAAGGTTTCGAAAGTCCATTACCCGAAATTTCGTACAACAATGATTTTTCTTCCTTTTGTCCGTATAACTGCGTAAAATATAACGAACTGAAAATCAACGAGATGAGGAATAATTTGATAGGATTTATCATGTCTATTTTGGTTTAATTTTGTTCTAATTCTGCGAATAATTGTTTGAGTTTTTGGAGGTGTTCCCCGTATAATTTTTTGATAATATAATCCATGTAAAAATATGCTATTGGCGTTACAAAAACTGTACTAAAAATTAACTCATAAATAGAAGGTTCATGATTAAATCCTCTAATTTTGACTATCTCAGAACCTATAATGGAACTGTAAAACATTAGGGGAATAATAGTTATTTTAGTATAAATTTTCATAGATTTGACTCTAAAAGAAAATCTTTCAAGGGTAAATTTCAAAGCCGAATTCAAGTCATTTTTTATTGTAATTTTATTAAAGGATTTCATTTCTTTCAAGTAATGAAATATCATTACGAAGGTATAAACAATAAAAACACCCGCAATATATTTATGATAAGTGGCTATGTTTTTTATAAATAATACATAAATCAAAGGAGGAATCATCAGATAATTTATCCAAATATCTAAATTTAAATTTTTTCTCAATTTTACCATTAAATCCTTAGATTTTTGACGAGTCATTTCCATAACCTCTTCATTATCAACATCTTGATGGTAGGGTCGTGCCGATACATTCCGCACACTTTATGCAGGATTCCCTGATGCGTTTTTATAGTTTCAACAAACTGATTTTCAGTGGATTGATTCAACTTTAGGAGGTTTTGGGGATTAGTCGTTGGGGGAGAGATAGAATTACAGGTTAGACCGCACATGAACCCACAATGGAATTGGGATTATACCGATTTACACAGATTTTTTTCTTGAACAGAGTCAATTTTTATCGGTGTAAATCAGTATAATCCACAAAATTAGTAGTCTAATTTGTGGGTATATTTTCTTACAATTTTCATTTAATTTCTATCAAAAACACTTTCTCTGTCTTATCCGTCACCTTAAATCTATCATCAATTCTATGCCCAACCACCCACACAATTGAACCATTTGAAGTCAAGACATACACCTCTTTTTTGAGATTCAGAGGTACTTTTATATCAATCAAGAAATCGCTAATCAATTTCTTCTTATTCATACCCAAAGGACAAAACCAGTCGCCTTCTTTCCACTTTCTGATTTGCAACGGAAAACGAACCTTATTAGCATCTAAGCAAGCCGTTTTTTTGGCATTGGGTAATATAAAATCTTCCGCTACTTCAAAAGATTCTCCAACTGTTAAGTTGATATTTTCCGATAAAAATTCTCTAATTCCAGCTTCAATAACCTGACTTTCAAATACTTGTAAGTTTTTCTTGGTAATAACTAATTCCGTTCTGTCCTTCACGAGTACGTGCGTAGGAGAAAGGAATGTTCGTCCAGGTTCTTTATCAAACGCCTCAAAAACATCCTGACATTGCTGGTAAGTAAAATGAAAAGGTTTCAACATTTCCGACAGTTTAATCATCGGTTGCGAAAGCGTCTGAATTGCCTTATGATTCACAAAAGTAGCCTGTGCATCCGACCACGTAATTTGCTTACGAAGCATCTCCATTTCTTGCTCAAAAATTTCCTCAACCGCCACAATCCTTTCAACCGTTTGCTGAATAGTATTTTCTAAGTTTGGATTGATTTTTTTCAGTAAAGGCACAACCTCATTCCGAATCAAATTTCGTTGATATTTATTGGATTCATTGGAAGAATCCTCTCGCCAAATAATCTGATTATCAACCACATATTCAAAAATACTGTCTTTTTCGGCAAACAACATTGGTCTAATTAAATAGCCTCTTTTGGGTTTGATTCCATGTAAACCCGCAATTCCTGTTCCCTTTGTGAGGTTCAAAAATACCGTTTCTAACACATCATTTTGGTGGTGTGCGGTGGCAATATAATCACAATTATGCTCTTTTCTAACTTTCTCAAACCACTCATAACGAAGAATTCTTGCCGCCATTTGCGTGGAAATTTTTTCATTATCCGCAAATTCTAAGGTTTGGAAAGTCGTAATTACGAAGGGTACTTTATATTTAATGGATAGTTTTTTCACAAACATTTCATCTTCATTTGACTCCTCCGCACGAAGTCCAAAATTGCAGTGAGCAATCACAAAATCAAATTTTGCTTTACTAAAAAGATCACACATCACGACAGAATCCATGCCACCACTAACCGCTAAAAGCACCTTTTGCGTAGGTTGAACGAGATTTTGTTTGTTAATAAAAGTTAAAAATTGGTCAAGCATTGTATTATTTGGGTAATTTTGTCGTAAATATAAATATGAAATATCTCACAAAAATACGTCAAATATTAGCAGGTTTGCTTGTCAATCACATTTGTAATTTTTTCTTCGTTTTTTTTATAACGATTAGTTTTACATTTGCACAAACGCCCGCAATAACCCAAATTACCCCAACCAATCCAAATCAAGTTGAAATTATCAAAGCTGATAGTTTAGTGGGGCAAAATACACCTTTTATGTCAGTTCGGAAATTGATGGGGAATGTGATCCTTCGACAAGCTACTACGTTGGTTTACTGCAACTTAGCTATCTTGAATGAAACCACAAATATCTTAGAAGCCTACGGAAAAGTAAAAATTATCCAAGCCGATACGGTAACTATTACGGGAGATACTGCCTATTATTTTGGCAATGAAAGAAAAGCAAAAATTAATGGACGGGTAAAGTTAGATGATAGAACTATCTTATTGACTACTAATAAGTTAGACTATGATTTGAACACCAGCGTAGCCTATTATAACACAGGCGGGAAAGTTGTTGATAAGAAAAGTATTTTGACCAGTCGAGAAGCCTATTATAACACCGTGACAAAGTTGGTAAATTTCAAAACTAACGTGAAAGTAGTGGATAAAGAAGGGAATTTAACCGCTGATTCTTTGCGTTATAGTACACTTTCAAAAGAGGCATATTTTGTTGCTCCAACCTTAATTGTTAATGGAAAAGACACTACTTACGCAAATCCTGGCAGTCAGTATAATACTGTGACGAAAATTGCGAATCTCAAAGGTCGTTCAACAGTGAAAACCGATGATTATATTATGATTGCCGACACGATGATTTATGACCCACCCACTGAAATTGGGATTGCCAATGGTAACATCGTATTTTTATCTCGAAAAGATAAAGCCGTTCTCACGGGCGATAAAGGGCGTTATTCCAAACGAACGGGCATTACCAGAGTATTTGGACACGCATTATTGAAAAATATTATGGATAATGATACACTCTTTTTGAATGCTGATACTTTGGTTTCTTTGGATAATAAAATAACAAAAGTCAAGAAAATGTACGCCTACAAGCACGTTTTGATGTATAAATCTGACATGGCGGGCAAATGTGATTCTTTGAGTTATAATGTGTCGGATTCTACGATTTATTTTTACCAAAAACCCATTCTCTGGAATAACAAAAACCAGTCAGAGGCGGATTCAATCAATGTTTTGTTGAAAAGAAACAAAATTAAAACGATGAATATGAAGGGTAAATCATTCGTGATTTCCATTGATACTTTAATTAATTATAACCAGATAAAAGGGCGAAAAATGCTCGTGAATTTCACAGATAGTTCAAGAATTGAAAAGGTTACGGTGGAAGGAAATGGTGAGAGTATTTATTATGCTATTGACGAAAAAAATACCGTTACGGGTATGAATCGAGTGCAATGCGGAAAGATGAACATCAATTTTAAGAAAAATAAAGTTAGTAAAATTGCCTTTTTAGCTAAACCCGATGGAAAATTTATTCCTCCAAAAGAAATTAAAGTGGATGATAAAGAATTGGACGGATTTCGTTGGAGAATTGCTGAAAGACCCACAAAAGAATCAATTATGAAAGTGGTTTCACCACCTATTTTCGTAAAATTAGATGTTATTAGAAAAGATTCTACCATAATAAAACCTGTGGTGAAAGAGGTAAAAAAAATACCATTGAATAATTCTAAGAAAAAATTAAGGTCAAAACTTTGAAAATTGAATAATTTTAATATATTTTTGTTCTGCAATCAAAATCCTAACTGTTTGATTATCAGTTGTTAATAATTGAAAACAAATTTTTTATTTGCTTTCACACAATAATTAACATATTTTAAGAAACCCAAATGCAACCTTTTTCGTAATTTTATAGTCTAATGATTATAGTTGATAGCTTCGCACAGTTTTTGTGTAATACTTATCGTAACTCAAAACAAAATATTTTTGAAAAAACTTTTACAATGCAATGAAATCTATACTAAGAAATTCGCTGATGTTTTTGATGATGACACTCTTTATGTCAGGACTAAATACATTTGCCCAAACCGACAATCGTCATAAAAGTCGTTTGGATATAAAGCCCAAAACAAAGACAATATCGTCTCCCGTTACATTCAAAAAAACAGCTTTTTCGTTCTTTCAGCCAACCTTTTTATCATTTGATAAAAATAGTAATTACCAACGTTCAACAGTGATTAACCAATATTTTACGAATTCATTTTTATTGCAGCCCATTAGAAATCAAGTCGTTAAAGTTGAATCACTTGTCGTTCAACCAGTTGTTTCGGTGATTGAAAAAGAAAGTAAATTAGAAGAACATATTAGTTCAGAAGATAGATTGTTTTCAAATGATAAATTAACGGTTTCAAATATTTACCCAAATCCTGCCGATGATTTTGCAAATGTTGATTATGTGATAAGTTCGCATGTTGGTGAATCGAAAATTACGTTTTACAATGTTTTGGGAAATGAAATGAAAGAAGAAATTTTAGATAAAGACCAAAGAAAAGTTAGAATATCAACCAGAGAATGGAACAATGGAATTTACCTTTATCAGTTATCCTCAGAAGGTAAGTCGTTGGTTACTAAGAAGTTGTTAGTAAGACATCAATAAAATATTTAATTTGCAAATCAACGTTTAGAAGCTATGCCTTTTATGGTGTAGCTTTTTCTTGTAGGACAAGTTTCTAACCTGTCTTTTGTAACAGGTTAGAAATCTGTCCTATAATAATCTCATACAATTCCAAAACTTGCTCCAAAACAGGTTCTTTATCATCATTCTCAATTACATAATCCGCTATTTTCAAACGTTCTTCATCCGAAATTTGCCTTGCAATGATGTCTTTTATTTCTTGCTCAGAACGTTTATCCCTTATTTGTATTCGCTGAATCCTTAGATTGATTGGGGCATTTACAACAATTACCTTAACAAACATATTATTATCTCCTGCGGCTTTCATTAGGGCAGCTTCATAAATCAAAAACGGGGATTTTGAGTATTTTTTTACCCAATCGTGGGAATCTTTATGGACACAAGGATGAACAAGTAAATTAAGTTGTTTTAGCAAATCAGGGTTATTGAAAACCTGTGAAGCAACCCACTTTCGGTTATATTTCCCCGTAGGTAAATAAGCATTCTCGCCAAGAAGGATTTTGATTGAATTTTTTAAAGATAAGTCGTTGTTAATTAAATATTTAGCTTGTGAATCAGCGTTGTAAATTGGAACATTCATCGTTGAAAAAATCTTACAAATAAGGCTTTTCCCGGATCCAATTCCACCTGTTATTCCAATGATTTTTTGAGATTTCATTTAACGTAACACAGACTTCAATCTGTATTTTAAAGTACAGATTGGGCATCCCCGATTGGGCATCCCCGACTAAATCTGTGTTATTAATTATTTCAATAATTCTGCCACTTCAAAACTTACCGCCACACGGTCTTTATTTGATTTTATCAGTGTATTTTTGGATAGAGATAATATGACTTCTTCATCATAATTATCTTGCAATCTTCGGGTTGGCACTTTCACCAAAATCGAACTTCCCATTTCCTCCAAAACTGATTCTGGACCTGTTAAGGTTATCGTTCTTGGATTTATATTTATCAAACTTGTAATAACGTAATTGTCTTTCAAAGATATGTTTGAACTATCCACTTTTACAGTAAAATCCTTAGAAATCTTACGGTCAAATTCCAACTCAAAACGGTCGGCAACTACGTAATTTATTCTAACGTCCTTGATATATTCTGACAATGAATCCGCAAGCGAACCTGTATTTAACAACTTGGTTTTCAGAGGTTTACTGATTGAATATTTGATGGGGGTAATATCCAAAGCAAATGCTTTTCGCAATAAATTCCACCCATTACCCGACACATTTACCGATATTTTTTCTGGTAAAGGTTGCGTGGGAATATACAGTGAATCATTGTAGGAAAATTGAAGTGGAAAGGATATTTTCTGAGAATAGCCATCTTTATTCAAAGCATTCATAGTCCAGAAAATAATGGCAGCCAAAAGACAAATAAAAATGGCTTTGTAGTCGGTTTTGGGAGGAGGAGTTTTCATGGGTTTATGGAGTTACAATAGTTAAATAGCTACAGAAGTTAAAGCGTTGAAAACTATAAGAGAACAAAGCTTTTTAACTTCTATAACTGTTCAACCTACTAACTTTTCATTCTCCAATTTGAGCCGAAGAATCTTTTGAAATAGCTGTTTTCAAAAAAACCATTTTGATGCCTTTGCTTGAATCAACTTCCAACACAACCGTTTTTTCACGAACTGACGAAATCGTTCCGTGCAATCCGCCGATGGTGATCACTTTATCGCCAGCTTTCAACGAATCCACGTAAGCCTGTTGATCTTTCGCCTTTTTTTGTTGTGGACGAATCATGAAAAAATACATGATAACGAACATTCCTCCGATTAAAAATAATGAAGAAGCTCCGCCTCCACCAAATCCTTGTAATAAAATACTATTGTACATGATTTTTTAATTTGAAAATTTATAAATTTGAAACGGGGTCACCCATACGATTTATTTTTTTGGGGTTAATACTTCAATTTTAAAAGAAACCGTATTATCAGCTGGTTTCGTATTTGCATACGCCGTTACGGTTTTATTCATCTTGCCTTCTTTTCCTTTGCTGTTAAATTTCACGGTAATAAATCCTCTTTCACCTGGGGCAACGGGTTCTTTTGAATACGAAGGAGTTGTGCAACCACATGAGGCATTGACGTTACTCAACACCAAAGGCATATTTCCCGTATTTTTGAAATTGTAAACGTGCATAATGGTATCGCCCTGCATAATTGTTCCCAAATCAACCGTTAACGAATCAATTTCCATGACTGGAAACTTATTTTCCGTAGGTTCAAGAGCTTTCTTGTTATCCTCAATCGTTTGAGCATCAGAACGTTGCTTATTTTCGCACGCTATAAATACTGAAAAAGCAATGGCTAATATTACTAATTTTTTCATCTGTAATTATATCGTTATTTGTTACTCGATACTCTATGTTATGTAGTAAAGCAGTAATATATAGTTTTGACTAAACCGAACATCGAATTTACGCTTTTGCTTTAATTTGACTCATCATAGTTTCAACGTCTTCCAAGAGGCGTTCGGCTTTTTCACGGGCTTCGTTTACCACTTTTTTACCCTCTGTTTTTGCCATTGTCTCAGGAATTTCTTTACCTTCAATCAAGTCAGAAACCAAACTTTCTAATTGGTCACGATATTTTTGAAGTTGATAAAATAGTTTGTTACGGGTATTTTCTCCTTTGTCGGGAGCATATAAAATCCCCAGTACAGATCCAACGGTTGCACCTGTCATAAATGCCAAAAATGTTTTTGATGATTTGCTCATTTTAGTTATCAGTAAATAGTTACCAGTAAACAATTATTAAAATATTTTAAGGAAACTTTATTTTTTGAGAGGCACTTTTTGCAAACTGCCTCTTATTTATTATCAATCAAACCACGTCCAGACTTTCTAATAATGCCTTCTTTCTGTAATTTTTGAGAAAGTACATCTAAAAGTCCATTGGTAAATTGTCCTGATTTTGGCGTTGAATATTTTTTTGCTAATTCAATATATTCATTAATCGAAACTTTTGTGGGAATGCTTGGAAAATTAATCATCTCAGCTAATCCTAATTTTAAAATTAATAAATCAGTCATTGCTAAACGGTCGCCATCCCAATTTTGGGTTTGGTCAGTGATAATTTTTTCATAAGATTCATCATTATCTAATACGTGATTAAATAAATCAACGAAATAAATTTTATCATCTTCCCAATTCATTGCCAAAGGCTGTAATTCTAAATCTTCAATGCTCAGAATTTTGAAAGTTTTTACTATCATACTCTTCAAAACTTCCTTATTTTCACCCCAATTTAAGTCTTTTTCTTCAAAATAATCTGTAATTATATGATGTTTCAAGACAAAAATTTTAACAAGATATGTCACTAACGTCAAGTCTTGTTCAAAAGTTGGTTCAGTAATACGAAGATACGACTGGAATTCGGTATCAGGCAAAATGGCTTCTAAGAAAAGTTTACGTAGAAAATTTTGGTCCTCAGTTGTCCAATTAACGTTTCTACGAATTGACTCCGTTTCGAGTGATTTTAAATTTTTTAGTGAAACTAAAACTGAATTTTTAGCTAATCTTGATGTTCTAAAATCTGTCTCAACCAATCGGCGTTGTTCATCCCAAACCGCTATTTCTGTAATTTCAAGCAATAATTGGAGCATTTTGAGATAGACATTGTAAATATTTTCTACCTCTGCAACCATAGCATTTGAGATTTTATTTCTATCTCGCTTCACGGCATCACGATACATTAAAAGTGATTTTTTTGCGGCAGTTTTAGCTTCCACGGGAATGTCTTCGTTAGCTTCTTTTTTATGAAAAACCTCCTCATAATGTATTTCAGAAAGTTTACGGAGAGCATCCAATTTAACGATTTGTTCCTCTTTGGGAATCATTAAATCAAGATTTGGCATGAAAGATTCAGCAATAACGTCGTTGTAATGTTGATAATCAGCACGTTCAGCAGTGCGGAAGGCATATAGGTTTTGGAAAGCCTTAGTTCGGAGAAGTCGTCTGTTTACCATCGTGTGTATGAAAGAACGTTTTTTGTCGCTTTGATTTCTTGCAAAATTAGTATTTTTTTAAGAAAAAGAGCGTTTTTTGTGTAAAATTATTGTTCAAAACTATGATTTGATATTTTTAAAATTTAATAAAATAGGTTTTTCATCTATAATTAAGTTTGAATAATGAAAGCAAAAAAGCCTAATCATTAATTAAAAAGATTAGGCTTTTATTAGTTTTATGTTAAAAAATAAACTGCTATTTTGGCAAAAGTCTCACAATTCTGCCAGGACTTTCAACAGATAAATACAAGTAGCTATCGGGTCCCATTTTTACGTCTCTGACTCTTCCAGCATTTTCGATAATCGTGGTTAATTTTACGTCAGAGCCATTTATTTCAACTCTTGACAAATTTCTGAGTGCCAAACCTCCCGCTATATAACTACCTTTCCAAGAACCGTATTTTGTGGAAGAAATGTAAGCCAATCCACAAGCACCGATGGAAGGAGTCCAATAACTTTTAGGGTTTTCAATACCCGTTCGATTGTGTGAATCCGAGATTTTAACACCATCATAATTCACGCCCCAAGACACCAACGGCCAACCGTAATTCTTACCTTTTTGAATTAAATTCAATTCATCGCCCCCCTTTGGACCGTGTTCAGTTTCCCAAATTTCACCCGTGTCAGTATTTAAAACGAGTCCCTGTGGGTTGCGATGTCCGTAAGAATAAACCGTAGTCGGTGAAGTATTCCCCGCCAAAACTGGATTATCACTTGGTACTTTTCCAGTATCAGTCATTCGATGAATTTTTCCCCAAGCCTCTTTAACATTTTGAGCATTTAGATTTGGCGATTTTTCTCCTCCGTAAGTCGTTGAACCGCCCTCTCCGATTGATAAAAACAAGAATCCGTTTTTATCAAAAACAATCCGACTTCCATAGTGTCCTTTCCATTGATTGGTGGCAGAGGATTTAAAAAGATTTTCTGTATTTTTGATTGAATTACCTTCTACTTTAAATCTAATTAAGTTTACCAGTCCTTTCCCTCCTACTGAACTTGAATAACTGGCGTAAATCCAACCATTTGTTGCATAGTCTGGATGCAAGCAAATATCCAATAATCCACCCTGCGAATCGGTATTGATATCAGTTGGTAAACCCGACAATTCGGTAATTTTTCCGTTGGAATAAATACCCATTTTTCCTGACTTTTCCGTAAAAATTATGTCAGCATTTGGGAGGAATTCAAATCCCCAGATAATGCCACGGTCGGTGAAAACGGTTTCTTGAGTGAGGGTAATGTTCTCAGTAATTGGCGTTGGGCTCTTTGTTACGCCTGTTTGGGTATCGTTAGACGAATTACAGGCAATAAAACTTAACAAGGTTGCGGAGGCAATCATTATTTTTTTCATTTTCATGAGTTGTTGATTTTAGGGAAAACGTATTTTGAGAGGGAAAAGTTGTTTTTTGAGGTGTTAAAGATTTTGGGTTATTAAAGCAAAAAGGCCGAACTTACTTTTGACAAGTGTATTCGGCTTTTTTGAGTAAATATTTTTATCTACGTCGCAAATAAGTACTATTTCAGTTTTCTTTTATCTTTTTTCCATTCAACAAACCATTTATTAATTTTTTCAAATTCAAATGGTTTGAAGTTTTGCTTTGATATTTTGGAAAGTATTAAAATATCATAACAAACATCTTCAAGTCTATTATCAGGATTATTTATATAGTTGACAAGATATGTAATAATTTCTACTTCACTAATATCTTTATTATCGTAAATTCCCCACGCCTTTCCAATATCAGTCCAGCTCTTTTTTAAGAATTCAAAATCTGCATCTTTGTAAATCTCGAAAAAATCTTTTGAAATCTGGTTTAAAAGATTTTTTGCCCTTTCTCTGTCCATTAAATTTTCAGAGTTTTCAGAATAATATTTTAACATTTTTAATGCATTATAATTCCCATTTCTCATTTGAGACGCTGCGTCAGATACGAAGTAAAAATTTTTAGTTTCATCATTTACAATGTCAATAACTTTACTCTTAACTTCTTTAATTGCTTGATTTTAAATTAAATTTTGAATTTTATCAGTTCCGAAAATATAAGTCAGTTGTTTTTGTGTTTCATCAAGAGCTATTCTATTTGTGGTTGAACTAACTCTTAGTAATTCATCTTCTGAATTTTTACTTATTTTTTCAATTGACTCTTTCGATTCAGATTTTAATTCAGTAATTTCTTCCCTCAATTCTTTGATGGTTTGTTTATAGTCTTCTCTAATGGCATTTCTGTCTGAATAAGTAAAAAAGATTGTTAATCCAGAAAGAATCGTTAAAAAAGTAGTTAGAAAACCCGCATAAGTTTTAAAAAGAGACGTTAATTTCTCGTATTGAATTTGTTCGGTAGTTTTTTGATCTGGCATAATTTATTCTTTTATAATGAAATCATTAAATTTATTTTAATTACACCAAGGAAAATTAAAAATATCAATTTCGTCAGAACGGAAATATTTATTTTTAACAATTATGGATTATAATCATCACTCCCCAACCCAATACCGCCGCTCCGCATTCTTCAAAACATCTTCCCGATAAAACAATACATCTTTAAACTTCCCTTGCTGATACATTTGGGCTTGGTCGGAGAAATGCTTTGAATTTTTATCCCCACTATTGCCACCTGCTAAAAGGGATTTTGCTTTAATTTTTTCGCCAAATTCTACGGCACAGATAAAGCTATTTCCCCCAACACCGTAGCGTTTTTTTGTTCCTTCCATGTATTTACTGTTAAACGAGGGCAAACAACCCCAAAGGGCAGAGGCTCTTCCTACTGCTAAACTTGTTAAGTTATCGTCGTATTTTTCTTGCATATCGCCTGTAAGTCGCTGAAAACGATTGAGTTCGCCCCAAGGCATTTGCCATTTTCCGAACTTGGTTTTTAAGTCATTTACTGTTTTCAAAAGAGGTAATAATAAATCTTCTTTTGAGGCGGTAACGGCAAATTTCTTGGTGTTTTCCACTTGGTCAGACTCGCCTTCTTCTACGTAAACTTTCGTAATCATCGGGTTCATTTTCTGTGCTGTTTCAATGGCCAAAGTCGTGGCAACAGAACTTTCTGCGGCTCGATAATCCCAATGTTGAAGGACTGAAATCGGTTCTTTCAACAAAGCAAAAAGCGAGTCCGTTGGTTGAACATTTGTCTCAAAAGACTTAATCATGGCGGGTATTAATATCTCAAAAGCCGATAAATAGGTGTCATATCCAGTGGAAATAACCTTATCAATCGTGTAGTTTTTCTCCCGATTCAAAACTCTTACGGCGTTAATTCCTCTGAAATTTTCCCCATCAGGAGCCATGTAAGAGCGATAATCGGATTTCTTTGGGCTATTTTCACCTGCCACCGTGAAAGGCGATGAATTACAATTTTGTAACCAACCATTTACAGGGTTATAACTGTGTACGGTTTCCTCTACGGGATGCAATCCTTTCCATTCAGTTTTGGAAGTTGAACCGTCCACCACTTTTCCCCAATTATACTTTGTATCACGGATAGGAATATAGTTGCCGTGCCAGTACGCAATATTCCCTTGATTATCCGCAAAAACGGTGTTGTTGGAAGTATTCGCTTTTAAATCCATTACCTTTTTATAGTCGTCCAATCCTTTGGCTTTGGTGCGTTTCCACGACTGAATCAAGCTCGCCATCGAACGATTATATGACCTTAAACTAATCCATTTTCCATCCCTTTTCGCCATCACGGGACCATGATGCGTATAAAAAGCAGTAATGACTTTATTTTTAAAAATGCCATTCTCAAGGTATTTCAACATAATTTTCTTTTGGGTAACGGGTCTTAATTTTCCGTCATATTCATACATAAACTTTCCATTCTTCTTAGAAATCTTCTCAGCGTACATATCCGCAACGTCAACATTATTTGAAGTGTGCATCCACCCGCAATACTGGTTAAACCCTTGATAAACAAACATTTGCCCCCAAGTAACCGCCCCGTAAGCATTCAGTCCTTCCTCACTAACCACCTGTACTTCTGGACGAAAATAGAAAGTTGTATGAGGATTGATATATAAAATTGATTTACCTGATTCGGTGAGTTTTGGGGCGATGGCAAAACCGTTTGAACCTGTTTGTTGAAAATCTTGCCAAACTTCATGGTGATTCATTGTCATGTCTTCATCCACTTCATTTATTTTCCCCGCACGTTTTGAATAAAAATTCTTAATCTCATCATTTTTAATATCAGCCGTAGAAATTGCCCCAATGCTGCCGTCCGTCCATAAAAGTGGATACCAAGGTTGGAAACGATTTAATAAAGCAGGTTTAATTTCTGGGTGTTTATGGAGATAAAAATTAATTCCATCGGCATACGCATTTAATAGCTTTTTCAACCACGGTTCGGCTTTTTTATAATCAGTAATGGCATCAACAGAATCTATTAACAGCCTAATTTGCAAATCGTTATACAATTCTTTTTCACCTTTAATTTCTGAAAGACGACCTAATTTTTCAATATAATTCAGCTCAACACGCTTGAAATCGTCTTCGCATTGAGCGTACAAAAGTCCAAAAACGGCATCTGCATCAGACTTTCCATAGATGTGCGGAATGCCCCAAGTATCACGAATAATCTCAACATTTTTTGCTTGTTGCTGAAAACGATTTATTTCTGTTTGAGTGAATTTTTGAGCAAAAATTTGAATTGAAAAAAA
>JAYVRF010000197.1:0-14472 GCA_043756925.1 Arcicella sp.
CAATCTATCCTTAAAACTCTCATACCCAAAAGATTTAATAAGATCAAAAGTATCATCCTCTCTCCAAATACCAATTGAAGGCAAATTTACACCATTGAAAGTTGTCGTTTTTACCATCGTATAATGAATCATATCATCAAAAACGATGGAATCGCCAATTTCTAAGGGTTTATCAAAAGAATAATCTCCGTAGAAATCTCCCGCCAAACACGTCATTCCGCCAAAACGGTAGGTTGGTTTTCCTTCTACTGGTTCGGGATAAGCTCCTAAAATGGTTGGTTTATAGGGCATTTCCAGCGTGTCGGGCATATGAGCGGCAAAACTAATATCCAAAATAGCTACGATAATTCCTTGAGAATCAACAATATCCATGACGGTTGAAGTCAAATAACCCGTTCTCCAACCCACGGCTGAACCAGGTTCAATGATGATTTTAAGATTTGGAAAACGTAATTTCAAGCCTTTCAAAACACCAATTAAATGTTCAACGTTATAGTCTGAACGAGTAATTAAATGTCCTCCGCCCAAGTTTAACCATTTTGCCTGTTTCAATAATCCACCAAAACGTTCTTCTATGGCTTGTAAAGTTCTTTCCAATGTAAAAGAATCGTTCTCACATAAAGTATGCGAATGTAAGCCTTCAATACCTTCAGGCAAAGTATCACTCAATTGATTGCGAGTAATTCCTAAACGTGAACCTGCAATGCAAGGATTATACATATCTGTCTCAACCTCAGAGTATTGCGGATTAATTCTGAGACCGCAACTAACGCCACCAGCAATGGCTCTTTCTTTAAATTTATTGAACTGGTTTAAAGAATTAAATGAAATATGGTTTGAATAAGTCAGTAATTCATCAAATTCCGAATCTAAATAGGCGGGAGAATAGACGTGGGTTTTAGCCCCCATTTCTTCAAAACCCAAACGTGCTTCATTCAGAGAACTTGCCGTTGAACCCGCCAAATATTGCTTCACCATTGGAAAAGTCGAGAACATCGAAAACCCCTTTAAAGCACAAATTATTTCGATGCCCGCTTGTTGTTGAACGTATTTGAGGAGTTCAAGATTTTTGCGTAATAGTCTATCTTCCAAGACGTAACAGGGTGATGGTATTTGTTTAAAATCTATCATTTCAATTAAATAATTATTAATGGTAACTTCCCGAAAAAAATTTCAACTTTCGAGAAGTTACCAAAATCAATACTCGTGTGGTAAAACTCCATTTACAACTTCATGCCAAGGCAAACCATGGATATTCAACATTGCCATAAATGGGTCTGGATTCATATCTTCACAATTATAAACGCCTGGTTGCATCCATTCGCCCGTAATCATCATCATGGCTCCAATCATTGCTGGCACTCCCGTTGTGTAGCTAACTCCCTGAGCCTGAACCTCTTTCCAGCAATCTTGATGTTTACAATTATTCCAGACATAATAAGTTTTATCAACGCCATCTTTAATTCCTTTTATTTGGCAACCGATTGAAGTTTCGCCTGAATAGTTTTCTCCCAAAGAGCTTGGTTCTGGTAAAACTGCTTTCAAAAATTCCAAAGGCACAATGTCCATTCCTTGAAATTTGATGGGTTTGATTGAGGTCATTCCCACGTTTTCCAAGACATTCAAATGCGTAATGTATTGTTGTCCAAAAGTCATCCAGAATCTTGCACGCTTCAAAGTTGGAAAGTTTTTAACCAAAGATTCTAATTCTTCGTGATACAAAACGTAAGATTCTTTTGGTCCAATGCCTGGATAATCAATCGGTTTATGAATTGACATGGCTTCAGTTTCTATCCATTCGCCATTTTCCCAATATTTTCCTTTTTGGGTAATCTCCCGAATATTAATTTCTGGATTGAAATTAGTGGCAAATGCCTTTCCATGGTCGCCAGCATTGCAATCAATAATGTCCAAATAGTGCATTTCATCGAAATGATGTTTGTTGGCGTAAGCAGTAAAAACTTGGGTAACACCTGGATCGAAACCACAACCCAAAAGTGCCATTAAACCTTTTTCTTTGAAACGCTCTTCATAAGCCCATTGCCACGAATACTCAAATTTAGCCACGTCTTTGGGTTCATAATTAGCAGTATCCATGTAATGAATCCCCGTTTCTAAACAAGCATCCATAATGGTTAAATCTTGATAAGGTAGAGCCACGTTAATAATCATAAATGGCTTCACTTTATTGATCAATGCCACTAATTCAGGCACATTATCGGCATCAACTTGGGCGGTTTCCACTTTGGTAGGTAAACCAATTTTGGCACATTCCGCCGCAATGGCATCACACTTACGAAGCGTACGACTTGCTAAAACCACTTCCGAAAACACATCGGGATTCATGGCACATTTTTTCACTACTACATTTCCTACGCCTCCTGCACCAATAATTAATACTTTCTTTGACATCTTATAAATAGTTATCTATTGATTCTAAACTTGAATTACGGACAAAATTAATTAATCCTTAGAGATATTTACAGGTATTTTTAAATAATTTAGATTGGTAAACAAAAGAGGATTGAATTATATATTCAGTCCTCTCAAATTTTCAAAATTTTGAACCTCAAAATGACGGTCTCGTTGCTTTCGCAAAGCAACTCATCCAATATTTACTGAACAAATTATCTTCTTTGATTCCTTTGGAAGAAGATGAATGAATGAATAAAACTTCTTTATCATTCTTGAATTCTGTTATCATTCCAGCATGATTTATTGAGCCTGTACCACCTTTATTAGTAACAAAAAACACCCAATCTCCTGCCCGAAGGTCATCAATTGAAATTTCTTTTCCTATTGAAGATTGTTGCCATGAAATTCGGGGAATTTTGAAGCCATATTGTCCGTAAACGCAATAGAGCAAACCCGAACAATCCATTCCATTGCCATCTGTTCCGCCCAATTGATAAGGTACGCCCGTGTAAGAACGTGCTAACAAGACCATTTCATTGATGGTTTTCGAGCTATAACTTTTAGAATAGGATTTTGAGGAATTGGAGGAGGATGTTTTGGAAGAAGCCGAGGAATTATCATATTCTCGCCTACGAAAAAGCCGACAAGAATCAAAAAAAATAAGCAGTAAAAGAAGTATCAGAACCCTTGGAAGGGCTTTGGGAGTTATTTCTTTCATATAGTTTTAAGTAAGGATAATCGTAGCTTTAACCCAAAGATACACGATTTTTTGAAGATTGAATTGTATTTTACTCTTTTTTTAGTATTTTGATGGTAACTAAAAGTTGCCCAACGTGGCGTTGTGTGTGTTCGGCAGCATGAAAAAGTAAACCTAATTGATTCGTTGGAATTTGTTTTCTGCCAATGCTTCTTGGTTCGAGAAGGGTTTTTTCTTCAGTATTTTTCAATTGCGTTAAGGATTTATTCACTTGATTATTGAAACGAGTTAAAAGCCCTTTCACGGTTAATAATTGCGTTGAGTCAGCTTCCAGAGCCAACAATTCTAATTGGTCTTCGTTCAAGATTTGATTGTTGGCATACGTAAAAAGCCTGTCCAAAACGCCTGAAAGATGTTGAAGATGAAAGGCAACGGCGGCGACTGCATTTGGTCTTTCCCAAATCAATTCATTCGGGAAATCTATCATCATCAAATTTACTTCTTCACGGGCTTGGAGAATGGCGTGGGCAACGGGTTGAAGCAATGGAATAAGCCCAGAAATGGGTCCACGCATCCATACTTCGAGGGTTTGAGTTGGTTTATTCATGGGTTAGAGAGGACTTATTCTACAAAAAAGCATCAATTTTATCAAAAATATCATTCAATTTTACATACATCGTATCAATCAAAATTTCTGGATTCTCTCCATCATAAATTGTTTCTGTCCACACTTTTGGATTATCGGTTTTTTGAAATTTAACTACTACTTTATCAAATCTATCCACAAAAATTACTTCGTGAATGCTTTTCATACTTTGATATTTGAATAATTTTTCGTTCAAATCATATTGATATGTTCCTTCTGAAAGTACTTCAATTACTAAATACGGGTTTAAAATTATGGCGGTAGATTGATTGTAAAAATCTAATTGCCCTTTCACAACCGTTACATCTGGATTGAAATATCCCCTTTGGTCATTTGTCTTAACACCGAGATTACTACTAAAAACAAGGAATCCTTTGAATTGATAATGAATATTTAGGATAGTAATCATATACCCTACTAATAGTTCGTGAATCGCTGATGCAAGTCCCATAATGATAATTCTACCGTTGCTGTATTCGGCTTTATAAGTAGTTTCTTCTAAAAAATCCATAAACTCATCCCAAGAGGCTTCGATAGTAACAAAACCTCCATTTTCAATCTTTTGAATTTGACTTTCTGATAAAGCTATTTTTTCGAGAAATTTCATTGGACGATGAATTTAGATTTTTGGTAAATATAGAGGATTTCGAATGAGATTTGCCAATTTTTGAAAAATTGGCAAATCCATAAATTTAAATACTACACTCCTTTCATACTCAAAGCCACTCGTTTTCGAGCAATATCCACTTCCATTACTTTCACCGTAACGTGTTGCTGTAATTTTACGACTTGATTAGGATCAGAAACGTATTGATTGGCTAATTGTGAAATATGAACTAACCCGTCTTGTTTTACACCCACGTCCACAAAACAGCCAAAAGCGGTAATATTGGTAACAATCCCAGGCAAAATCATTCCTTCGTACAAATCTTCGACTTTCTTAACATTTGGGTCGAATTCAAAAGCGATTAATTGCTCTCTGGGGTCACGAGAAGGCTTTTCTAATTCCTTCATAATGTCTTGGAGCGTTAAGATTCCTGTTTTCGGGGTAACGTAATCCTTCAAAATCAATTGTTTTCTTAGCTCAGCGGAGTTCATTAAATCCTTTACCGTACATTTCAAATTCTTAGCCATTTGTTCTACTACGGAGTATGTTTCGGGATGAACTGCCGAATCATCCAAAGGGTTTTTTGCTTCGTGAATCCTTAAAAATCCTGCACATTGTTCAAAGGCTTTATCCCCCAAACGAGCCACTTTTTTGATTTGACTTCGAGACGTAAAATTGCCATTTTCTTGACGAAATTTTACCATATTTGCGGCAATTGCTGGACCTAAACCTGCCACATAACTTAATAAATGTTTGGAGGCAGTATTTAGATTTACCCCAACCGCATTCACACAACTTTCCACGACAGAATCCAACGAATCTTTCAATAAATTTTGTTCTACGTCGTGCTGATATTGCCCAACGCCAATAGATTTTGCATCAATTTTTACCAATTCTGCCAAAGGGTCCATCAATCTTCGCCCAATTGAAACGGCTCCCCGAACGGTAATGTCTTTATCTGGAAATTCCTCACGAGCAATGGGGGAAGCGGAATAAATGGAAGCCCCTTGTTCTGAAACGGCAAAAATTTGAGGGAGTTTTTTGAATGGTAACTTCTTGATAAAATCTTCCGTTTCACGTCCAGCCGTACCATTTCCAATTGCCACGGCTTCGATTTGGTATTTTTCAGAAAGCATTAAAACCTTTACTTGAGCCTCTGAGGGCTTATCGAAAGGGTAAATTACGGTATCTGCCAATAAATTTCCTTGGGCATCTAAAACTACGGTTTTACAACCAGTTCTGTAACCTGGGTCAATGGCAAGCACCTTTTTTTGTCCTAATGGGGAAGCTAATAATAATTGACGAAGGTTTTGGGCAAAAATCTTAATTGCCTCAATATCAGCTTTTTCTTTCGATAAACCGGCAAACTCATTTTCAATGGAAGGCTTCATTAATCGTTTATAAGAATCAGTTAAGGCGGTTTCGACTTCCTTTTTGGCTTCGGGTAATCCACGCAAGAAAATTCTATCTAAGACACCCAAAGCATTATCTTCATCGGGTGAAATTGTTACCGACAAAAAGCCTTCTTCTTCGCCTCTTCTAATGGCTAAAAGTCGGTGCGAGGGTACTTTTTTTAGTGGTTCATTAAAATCAAAATAGTCACGGTATTTTGCTCCTGCTTCTTCCTTATTTTTCTTCACTTTCGCATATACAAACGCCTCACGTTCAAATACTTTACGGACAGCATTACGAGCCTCTACATTCTCGTTAACCCATTCCGCAATAATGTCTCTTGCTCCCTGCAAAGCCTCCTCAATATTGGCAACTTTATCGTTCAAAAATGCCCTTGCTCTGATGGAAATATTACTGTCTTTTTGCTCAAAAATTACTTTTGCTAAAGGCTCCAATCCCTTTTCAATGGCAATGGTTGAACGAGTTTTGCGTTTTTGTTTATACGGTAAATAAAGGTCTTCTAATTCTTGAATATAGTAAGTATTTTGTAATTTTTGCAATAATTCAGAAGTCATTTTCCCTTGCTCTGCTATTGACTTAATAATTACTTCACGGCGTTTATCGGCATCTTTTAGCTTCGTCCATAGTTCCTTTATATCCAAAATTTGCACTTCATCCAGACTGCCCGTGGCTTCTTTTCGATAGCGGGCAATGAAAGGGACTGTGCCGCCTTCATCGAATAAATTGATGGTATTTTGTACTTGCTGGGTCATCACGCCCACCGAATTTGAGATGATTTGGATTTGTTGTTTATTCATTGTTATTTTTTATTTTTTATCATTAAAATATGCTCAATTCCATCTTCCAAATAAACCTCTTTAACTTGTTGAAAGCCAAAGGATTCGTAGAATTTTTTAAGATATAATTGAGCCCCGATTTTTATGGAAACGCCACCATAAAGTTCTTCCAACAGTTCAATTGATTTGTTCATTAACTGTCTACCAATTCCTCCTTTTCGAGCTAATGGAGAAGTTACAACTCGCCCAATTGATGCTTCTTCAAAGGATATTCCCGCAGGTACAATTCGAGTGTATGCCATCATTTTTTGAGAATCGGTATCGAATCCTATTAAATGATAACATTTTAAATCTTTATCGTCTAAATCTTGAAAAGGACAATGTTGTTCAACGATAAAAACTTCATTGCGGAGTTGAAGAATTTGGTATAATTCCGTCGTATTTAACTCCTTGAAATGCTTATGATACCAAGTAATATTCATTTATTTTTTATCTTTGTGAAAACCAGAATATAAAAAGATTATTATGCTCAAAAGACTTATCCTTGCTTTAATATTATTGAGTGTTTTTCAAACTGTTGATGCTCAAAAAAATGCTTCCGAATATGAATCAGCCTACAAAAAGGCTCTTGATACGTTCAAAAATGGAGAATATGAAAAAGCCCAATCTGCTTTCGGAATTTTGGGTAACAATCGAATCGAAACCTTTCTCGTTCCGTACTCATTCTACTTCGATGCGCTTTCATCCACAAAATTGCAGAAATTTTTTGAGGCTAAAACAACTTTGAGAAATTTATTAATTCTTTATCCAAATTGGTCACAAAAAGACGAAATAAACTATCTTTTTGCCAATATTGCTTTTGAAGAAAAAAACTATGTAGAAGGATTAAACTTTTCAAAATCAATCCTAAAAGAGGATTTGCAAGACGATTTAGCGGAGATGAAGTCGTTTTATATTGGTCAAATTTCCTCAACAAAAACATTACAAGATTTAACCAAAATATTTCCAGAAGAAAGTATTTTGGTTGAGAAGCAAAATAAAATTCCAGTAAATTCCCAGGCAAGTTCATCAGCCCCCAACGTAAAAAAATCCAAAGGATATTACAATTTTGGCATTCTCTTACCGCTTGATATTGAGACACTTGACCCTGATAAACCCCGCAAAAATCAGTATGCCGTTGACATTTATCAAGGCATGAAGATGGCAAGATCAACACTTTTAAAAGAAGGAATTAATATCAATTTGTTTACGTATGACGTTGCAAATGATGCGGACGAAATGTTGGAATTAGTTAATAATGAGTCCTTCAAAAAAATGGATTTATTGGTAGGTCCTCTGTATACTGAAACTAACAAAGTGGCAACGGCCTATTGCGAAACGTTTCAACTTCCTATTATTAATCCAATATCAAATAATCGTAAGATTTTGGATGATTATGATCTGTCGTTTTTAGCTCAACCTTCTGCCGAAATGCAAGCGATTAAAGCCTCAGATTTTGTGAGAAAACAAGCATTTATGGGTAGAAATACTGCCATTTATTACACTGATTCTCCCAATGATTCTACGATGGCATTCACTTATCGTCAAGAGATGCAAAGAGTTGGTTATGAAATAGTTAAATTTGAAAAGATACTACCATATTCGGATGATATTGGCTCGAAATTACCCTCAAATAAAGTCAGTCATATCTTTATGGCAACCTCAGATAAGAAAGCGGGGCTTTCCATGATTATTGCTTTAAATAAAAAGGAGTATATGTCGCCTTTAATTACAACAGCAGAAGCATTTAATCCCACTAATTTAAGCACCAGTACACTCTCTGGACGTGAAGTTTATTGCCTTGACCCCGAGTTTGTGGATTTAGAAAAACCCGAAGTAGATGGTTTTCGGAAAGACTATTTTGCCAAATATGGAATTATTCCTTCTTATTATGCCTTTCATGGATATGATTTAGCTCTTTTTTGGGGTAGAATATTAGGTAGAAATGGTAGTGCTATTCGTAAAAGTTTAGATAATAAAGATTCTTACAAAGACATTTATAATCTTTCTGGTTTCAATTATATTAAATCCCAAGATAACCAAGTATTACCCGTAACAATTTTTCAAAATTATAAATTTGTATTAGTAAAATAGTGCTGTAACTCGGACTAATATCAAAAACGTACTTCTCGATTTATAGTATCACACAAAATATTATGGCTTTAATTAACTCAGAACAACTTTTTCAAAAAGCAAAAAACTTTATCCCTGGAGGTGTAAATTCACCCGTGCGTGCTTTCCGAGCGGTAGGGGGAAATCCTGTTTTTATCAAGTCAGCCAAAGGAGCATATCTTTACGATGAAGATGGTAACTCATACATCGAACTCATTAATTCTTGGGGACCTATGATTTTGGGACACGCTCACGAAATGGTTGAAAAAGCCGTTTCAGATGCTATTCAAGACGGTTTTTCTTTTGGAGCACCAACTCGCAGAGAAGTAGAAATGGCAGAATTAATTTGTTCGATGATTCCTTCGGTCGAGAAAGTTCGGATGGTAAATTCGGGTACAGAAGCTACAATGTCAGCCTTGCGTGTAGCTCGTGGATACACTGGAAGGGATAAAATGATTAAATTTGAAGGCAATTATCACGGACATGGAGACTCGTTTTTGATTGCCGCAGGTTCGGGAGCCATGACCTTTGGCGAACCCGATAGTCCAGGCGTTACAAAGGGAGTTGCTAAAGATACTTTGACTGCTCAATATAATAATTTAGCTGCTGTACAGACATTGGTGGATGCTAATAAAGGACAAATTGCCTGCCTCATTCTCGAACCAGTAGTTGGAAATATGGGCTTAGTGAAACCAGTAGAGGGCTTTTTGGAAGGACTTCGCAAGATTTGCGACGAAGAAGGAATTATTTTGATTTTTGATGAAGTAATGACCGGTTTTCGTTTATCAAAAGGCGGTTTTCAGGAACGTTGTGGTGTGATTCCAGATATGACCACCATGGGTAAAATTATTGGTGGTGGTATGCCAGTAGGTGCTTACGGAGGAAAAAAAGAAATTATGGATATGGTTTCTCCTTTGGGACCTGTATATCAGGCTGGTACCCTTTCGGGAAATCCGATTGCAATGGCGGCAGGTTTGGCAATGCTTAACCATTTGAATTCTACGCCTTCAGTTTATACTCGTTTGGAAGAAATTGGAAATACTTTAACCGATGGAATGAGGGCCAACATGAATAAATTAGGCTTAAATTATACCCTCAATCACGTAGGTTCAATGTTTACGTTATTCTTTACCGATAAAGCAGTAAATAATTTTGAAGATGCAAAAACCTCAGATACGGCATTATTTGGTAGATATTTCCAAGCCATGTTAAAGCGTGGAATCTATCTCGCTCCTTCACAATATGAAGCCATGTTTCTTTCAACTGCTTTGACAGATGAGCATATTCAAATGATTTTGGCAGCGAATTTGGAGAGTTTAAAGGAAATAGTGTAGATTTTTACAAATTCTAAATTAGCAAAGACAATGAGTTCCAAAAAAATATTAATTTCTTTCCTTCTGCAAATCTTTGTAGAAGGATTTTCATTATCCGCTCAACAACCCTCTTGGACATTAACGCCCTTTGTAAAACAAGATACCGACAACCCCATCTTATTACCCATCAAAAACTCTAAATTTTACTGTCCTGTCAGTAAACAAAATGTGCGTTGGGAAGCGAAAGATGTTTATAATCCAGCAGCCGTTGTCAGAAATGGGAAAGTTTATTTGCTTTATCGGGCGGAAGATACGTTAAAATCCGTTGATGGTACTTCTCGGATTGGTTTGGCGGTGAGTTCGGATGGAATTCATTTTAAAAGACAAAGCAAGCCTGTACTTTTTCCAGACAACGATTTCATGAAACCTTATGAATGGGCGGGTGGTTGCGAAGACCCTCGAATTGTGGAGACCGAAACTGGGAAATACATTGTGACTTACACCACTTATGATGGAACAACCGCCCGACTTTGTGTTGCGTCATCTTCTAATTTGCAAAAATGGAAGAAACATGGATTGGCTTTTAATCAATTGAAATACAAAGACTTATGGTCAAAATCTGGTGCAATAATTTGTAAAAGAGTTGGTTCAAAATTAATTGCAACGAAAATAAATGGAAAATACTGGATGTATTTTGGCGATACCAGTATTTTCTTGGCAACGTCAAAAGACTTAATTAATTGGGAAATTGTCGAAGATGAAACGGGGAAACCAAAGCCTATCTTCGGAGCGAGACCCGATAAATTTGACAGTCGTTTGGTTGAATCTGGACCGCCCGCAATAATTACTAAAAAAGGAATCTTATTACTTTATAATTCGATGAATTTGCACGAAAATGGCTTTGCGGGTTTGCCCCCAGATGCATATAGTGCAGGGCAAATTTTGATGGATAAAAAAGACCCAACAAAGGTAATTGGCAGAACTGATGAAAATTTTATGAAACCAGAAAAGCCTTATGAACTCACTGGACAAGTAAATCAGGTGGTATTTATTGAAGGATTGGTTTATTTTAAAAAGAAATATTTTTTGTATTACGGTACGGCAGATTCCAAAATTGCGGTAGCAGTTTGTCAGTTTTGAACGCAAAAGCAATATTCTTACCGCTGATTTAACATTTTCTCAAACCATAAAAAGTGCGTTCCAAAAGTCTCATATCCTCCGTGATAATCTCCAAAGAACCTTGCATTTCTGTTTGAAAGAGAAGGGTTTTATCATGATTAGTTACAGGTCCTTTTTCTAATTTAATCTTTACTCGATATTGGTTTCCCATTGGCGTAGGCTCAATATCTTCAATATTTCCAGACAAACTTCCATATTCTTCAAATGGATAATTGACTAATTTGATAATCACTTTTTGACCAATTTTCACCTTCCCGAAATTCTGAGCCGTGACGATTGATAATCCTACAATAGGCTGATTTTGAGGCAGAACTGCAAACAATGTATCACCAGTACGAATCATCTGATTTTCGGCAAGATTTTTCAAGAAACTTAACTTGCCGTCCGATGGAGAAGTGATAACAAAATTTTGTTGCCAATTCGCCAACAGATTATCAATATTTTGAACGGCTTGAAGCATATTATCTTGGTAAGTTCTGGTTTTCTGAACAAACTCAAAATCTAATTCTGATAAAAAAATTTGCTTTTCAGAAAGCACTAAACTATTCTTTACCAATGACTTAGCATACGTTTCTCTTTCTTTTTTCTTCTGAATAAAAGCATTTTCAAGGTTTAGATATTCTAATTTTCCGTAAACTTTGTCTTGGTATAATTTCTTATCTGCCTGATACTTTATTTCAGCATTTCCGAATTCTTCATTATTCAAATCAAATTGTCGTTCGTTAATGACAATCATCTTTTTGTAATCAGTAATCTGTTGTTCTAAAATTCTTCTTCGTTGTTGATAAATGGCATCACCCATCAATCGTTCAGATTCTTGGTAATTTTTCAAAAGGCTGTTATACTCCACTTGTAAGTCTCCAAATGTCAGGTTATTAGATGGAAAACTTATTTTTGAAGCGGAATTTTGAAGATAATTTTGAGTTGTTGAGAAAGCGTTTGTAAGACCGAAAGATTTTCCAAACGGGTGGTATTTTCAATTTCAGCTAAAAAATCGCCTTGTTTTACTGATTGATTGGGTTTTACTAATAATTTTTGCAAACGCCCCGCAGAACGTGGAATGACCTTAAATGGGGGTTTTTCAGTTGTAATGATTACGCTACCTTTGAGGATATCTGGATATTTGATGTACCAAGAAGCAATCAAACCCAACACACCCAAAAAGGCAATAACGGTTAATCCATAGCGAATTATTCCCGCTGGACGTTTACTCAAAATCTCATCGACTTCTTCGGAACGCAGTTCAAGATTGGAGCGTGTAATCACAGGATTTTCGCCAAAAGAATCTTTTAAGGTCTCTGGTTTTGAGCCGTTTAGATGAACTGTTTTCGTTTCTATATCTTTTGTATTTATTTCCATGTTTTTTCTGTCTGTGCGACCCAGTCTGAATTTGGATTCGTGGGATTTTTGGATTAGCAGGATTTTAGCTCGAAATTAAATCCAAAAAATCCTTTAATCTGACGAATCTAAATTCAGACTGGGTCAAACAGACCAATTCCCCAATTCCAACTGATTTTTCACTAAATCAAAATACTCTCCACGTTTTACCGTCAAGTTTTCGTGTGTACAACCTTAATGGCTCCCTTCAAATCATAGAATTTAAGCAATAATTTCAATAAAGTTGTCTTCCCGCTTCCACTCATACCCACAATGGCAGTAACTTTCCCTTGTGAAATTTCAAGATTAATATTTTTCAAAACGGGTTCATTACCAGCACCTGGGTAGGTGAAGGAAAGGTTACGGATAAATAGAGAAGCCCCCCTACCACCAGAAGGGGAGTTTTTGAGTCCAATTTCGTTCGGAAAAGTTCCCCCTCTGGGGGTTAGGGGGCTTTGTTCTTCATCCGCCAACTCATGAATCTCATTTAACCTCTCTAAACTGATTTTGGCACTTTGAGCCGACTGTACAAATTGAATCAATGACTCAATCGGAGCGTTTAATTGTCCGATGATGTACTGCACCGCCAACATCGTTCCCAAGGTCAATTGACCGTCCACCACGGCTTTTGCGGTGAAGAAGGTTATCAAAATATTTTTGCCCTCATTTAAGAAAAATGCCCCTGCCTGTTGGTATTGATTGAGTGCCAATCCTTTGGTTTGGAACTGAAACATTTTGGTTTGTATGCGTTCCCATTCCCAACGTTTGAGGTGTTCGGCATTGGCTAATTTGATTTCCTGCATTCCCTGAATCAACTGCACTAATGAACCTTGATTTTTGGCAGCAACATCAAACATCTTAAAATCTAATTTCCGCCTTTCTTTCAAAAATAAAAGTACCCACAACCCGTACAGGATTGAACCAACCATGAAAATGGTGAAAATAGTCATGCTGTACATTCCTAAGACCACACCAAAAATCAGGAGATTTACCAAGGAGAAAAGCGTATTGAGGGTTTGCCCCGTCAGGAATTGTTCGATACGGTTGTGGTCGTTGATGCGTTGCATGATGTCGCCAAACATTTTGGTATCGAAAAACGACATCGGTAATTTCATCAGTTTTATCAAAAAATCGGAGAGAATAGACAAATTGATGCGAATACTGATGTGGAGTAAAATCCAAGAACGGATAAATTCTACGACGGTTCTACTGGCAAAAAGCATCAATTGAGCCGCCAACATCACATAAATAAAGTTAAGATTGCGGGTCTGAATACCAACATCGACAATGGATTGTGTAAGAAAAGGAAAAACCAATTGCAAACCACTACCCACCAACAGCCCGATGGCTAATTGGAATAATAGTTTTTTGTAAGACCAGAGATATTTGAGGAGATAAGAAAAATCTAAGCCCGCTTTTTTATCGTCTTCTTGCTCAAAAAAGGCGGGCGTAGTTTCCACTAAAAGAGCAACACCAAAGGGTTTGCCGTCTTCTTGGGTAGTTGCCCAATGCTCACAAAAGTCAACCTCAGACATTTTGCGGATGCCTTTTGCAGGGTCTGCTAATAACACGAAGGCCCTTTTAGCCTCAACTAATACCACAAAATGATTTTGTTGCCAATGAATTACACAAGGTAGAGGAGCATCTATGATTAATTTATCGAAAGGCACTTTGACCGCCAAAGTTTTGAACCCCACACTCTCGGCAGCTTCAGCAATACCGAGCAAAGAAACGCCCTCACGACTAAACCCAGAAGCATCTCGCAAACGTTGTAAATTGAGGTTACGCCCATGATATTTGGCTATCATACGCAGGCAAGTGGGCCCACAATCCATTTGATCAAGTTGTTGATAGAAAGGGAATTTGGGCATAGTGTTGGCTTTACGCTTTACAAAATT
>JAYVRF010000198.1:0-44288 GCA_043756925.1 Arcicella sp.
TCTAATTGTCTCATAATCAGTATTTTATATGTTTGGCAACACAAATGTACTGACCTATGAGTTTACTATCTCTGTTTTCTCAACCCAATATTCGCATTATAAATTTGTTTATCGAATTTTAAAAAATCTGCGTAAATCTGCGTTGCTCGCATCTGTGTTATCAACGTGCCAAAAGACCTGCCAATCTGTCAATCGGCATACGTTTTGACCATTTAATAAATCAGCTTTTGATTTGTGTAATTTAAGGTTAATTTTATATGTTATGTCATAGTGGCAGAAATTTCTGTTTTAAGTACGAGAATTACCCAAAGATAAACCACTAAAAATTAAATGTCTTGCCAAACCTCAAACCCAAATTCACCAATAACCAATTAATTTCAGTTTAATGATATGAGTTACGATAGAACATTTTTAAATAACCTCAGACTTGCCAAAATCACTGATTTTGATAATATAGAACTAATTCCGCTTGGCGGAGAAGACGATGATGATGATAAATTAGGCGTTCTCGCTGATGAATTACCAATTTTGCCCGTTCGCAATATGGTTTTGTTCCCAGGGATGGTGATTCCAATTACCGTTGGGCGACAAAAATCTATCCGTTTAGTCAAAAAAGCCTATAAAGGCAATCGTACTTTGGGTGTAATTACGCAGGCAAACCCCAATAAAGAAGACCCAACTGGCGAGGATTTATATAAAATTGGAACGGTAGCACATATTCTCAAAATGATTGCTTTGCCAGGTGGAAATACCACAATTATTGTGCAAGGTCGTAAGCGTTTTGAAGTTGAAAGTTACACCAAATCCGATCCAAATTTAACGGCAAAAGTGGCTTATTGGGACGATACACTTCCCAAAAAACTGAATAAGGAAAACAAGGCCTTGATTCAGTCTTTGCGTGAAATGGCTTCTAAAATTTTATTCTTGAATCCCGAAATACCCCGTGAGGCTCAAATTGCCCTTGATAACATCGAATCTCCTGAGTTTTTAATTCACTTTCTTTCCGCCAATGTTAATGCAGAAGGCAATGAAAAACAGCAATTATTAGAGATTCGGGACGGTCTCGACCAAGCTCGCCGTTTGTTGGAATTGATGATGAATGACATTGATTTATTGGAAATTAAACGTGAAATTCAAAGCAAAGCCAGTAGCGATATTGACCAACAACAACGTGATTACTACCTCCGCCAACAGATAAAAGTTTTGCAAGAAGAATTGGGCGTGGAGAATCCAGAGGCAGAAATTGATAAGATTCGAGCGAAAGGGGCAAACAAAAAATGGAGTAAAGAAGTAGGCGACCATTTCCAAAAAGAATTAAATAAATTGCAACGTACCAATTCTATGTCGGCAGAGTATCCGATGTTAATGAATTATGTTGAATTATTGACTGATTTACCTTGGAATGAAACTACAAAGGATAATTTCGACCTCAAAAAAGCTCAAAAAATTCTTGATAATGATCATTCTGGATTGGAGAAAGTCAAAGAAAGAATCATTGAGTATTTGGCAGTTCTGAAAATGAAGGGCAACATGAAAGCCCCGATTTTGTGCTTATATGGACCTCCTGGCGTGGGTAAAACTTCCCTCGGAAAGTCGGTGGCAAAAGCGTTGGGTCGTAAGTATGTGCGGATGGCTTTGGGAGGTTTACACGATGAATCTGAAATCAGAGGACATCGTAAAACGTATATCGGAGCCATGCCTGGGAAATTAATTCAAAATATCAAAAAAGCGGGTTCGGCAAATCCCGTTTTTATACTTGATGAAATTGATAAAGTAGGATCTGACCACCGAGGTGATCCATCATCTGCGTTATTGGAAGTCCTTGATCCTGAACAAAATAGCTCGTTTGTGGATAATTATTTGGAGGTTGATTATGACCTCTCAAAAATATTGTTCATTGCCACTGCCAACTCATTAGACACCATTCATCCTGCCCTTCGTGACCGCATGGAAATCATTGATATTAGTGGTTATACAACGGAAGAAAAAGTGCAAATTGCCAAAAAACATCTTGTTCCGAAGCAAAAAGCGGAGCATGGTTTAGACAATAAAACGCTTACAGTTACCGATGCAGCCTTGCGAAAATTAGTGGAAGGCTACACTCGTGAATCGGGTGTGCGGAAGTTGGAGCAACAGATTGGGAAATTGATTAGGAAAATTACAAAATCCATTGCGATGGAGGAAGAATATCCAAAAACGATCAAGCCAGAAGAGGTTGTAAAACTATTGGGACAGGAGATTTTTGATAAAGATTTATACGAAACCAATGACACCGCAGGCGTGGTTACAGGCTTGGCGTGGACACCCGTGGGAGGCGATATTCTCTTCATCGAATCGCTAATTAATCGTGGAAAAGGGGGAGTGACACTATCTGGACAATTGGGCGATGTGATGAAGGAGTCGGCAATGGCGGCACTTTCGTACCTGCGAGCTCATGCGGAAAAATATGACATTGATTACCGAATATTTGATAATTATAACCTTCACATACACGTACCCGCAGGAGCCGTGCCAAAAGATGGACCATCGGCGGGTATTACTATGACAACTTCCATTGCTTCGGCATTGACCCAACGCAAAGTGAAACCTCATTTAGCGATGACGGGCGAAGTAACTTTACGGGGAAAAGTATTGCCAGTTGGGGGGATAAAAGAAAAGATTTTAGCGGCTAAACGTGCTGGAATTAAGGAAGTTATCCTTTGTTATAAAAACCGCAAAGACATCGAAGAAATCACGCCATCGTATATTTCTGACCTCACTTTTCACTACGTAGATTATGTGGATGAAGTCTTGGAAATTGCGTTGATGAAGGAGACTGTTTCAAAGCCGATTAAGTTTGTTTTTCCTGAGGAGAAAAAGAACCAATAATAAATTAAGGTTTTCAAAAGAGTTCAAGTTTGGTACTTGAACTCTTTTTCTATTTACTTAACTTCAAATGATACCCAACCGATGGTGCTGGAATTATATTAAGCCTATCACTACTATAATAATTTCGTGAGTTGTAGGCAAGTAAATTTAAACTCAAATCAAAAGCGTGACGTTTTCTGTCAAATCTAAATCCAGCTCCAACAGAAGTTCCCCTTGAATTTGAGCTACCTATACCAAAAAAGTTTTCTGAGAAAAAGGTTAAATTAGGTGATGTTTTTTTCACGTAACTTACTGATAATCCAAACGAGTTTGAGTAGTTTCCCCCTGTATAAAACAAAGGGGCAATATTGAAAAAACGCTCTTTGTTACCAATGCTAAGTGTAGGAATAATGAGTACTGTGTTGGCATTATTTGCTCCAATCAAATACCCACTTACCGAAAAATGTAATTTTTCAGTTGAAATTAAGGTAGCTTTTGCCTTCAAATTATAAAGAAATACACTATTAAGAGGCACGTATGGTAAAATCAATATTCCAAAACCAGCATTTACTCTGTTTCCCAACGCCACAGAAACCTCATTGTAATAAATGTAATAGTTATGAAAATCTATATCTCCTTTTTTCATCGGAAATGCGGTTGGCATAAGGTGCATTCGGTCAATAAAACGGTTTTCGTAGTATGGATTATCACCATTCCCTTGATTCTTATCCAATTCCATACTCACAATTTGATTGGCTGGCACCGTAACTAAACCCATATTTTGTGTTTGAATTTTGCTTTGTTCGGTATTTTGTTCTATTATTCTACCCTTCAAACGAGTTCCGTCTTTTAATCGGATAATAAAAATGTTATCTGCCGTTTTGATAGTGTCTTTTTTGAAATAGTCTTGGGCACTCATAGATGATTTAACTCCCAATAATAGGCAAACAATGAGAAGTAGTTTTTTCATAATAGTGTTTAATTAAGTTCGTAAAATTCAGACAACAGAAAACCTCTTTCCCCCTACAACCTATCCGCAATCCCCCTATCATTTGATAATCTTGGCACTTTGTTCTGTCCTCCCAATTTACCTTGTTTTTTCATATAATCAATAAAAGAATTTCGTGGTAATAATTTGATTTTCAAAGGTCTAAGAATATTTCCAACCATTAAATCTTGGTAATAAATATTTAATTCTGATAATTTTTGATTGACATCTTGGGCGAATAATTCCAAATTTTGAGGTTCTCTCGAAAACTCAACTAACCATTCGTGATAGGGCAATCCGCCTTCGGGAGGACTCACTTGCGGGGCAACCGTAAACTCCACTAATTCCGTTTCGGGTTGTCGTTGCATGGCAAATTTCATGGCTTTCTCAACTTCTTCCCCTATTACGTGTTCACCAAAAGCGGAAATAAAATGCTTGATTCTACCCGAAACCACGATGCGATATGGATTTAAGGAAACGAATTTTACGGTGTCACCGATGGAATATCCCCAAAGTCCAGCGTTGGTATTCATCACGATGGCATAATTTACCCCTAATTGTACTTCTCCGATATGTAACCTTCTTAGATTGTGCTTAAAATAGTCTTCCACGGGGATGAATTCGTAGAAAATGCCTGAATTTAATAACATCAAAAGTCCTTCTTCATTTTGGGAATCTTGATAAGCAATAAATCCTTCGGAAGCAGGATAGGTTTCAATAGAATCTATCTTATAACCAATTGATTCATAGAGCTTTGTACGATAAGGTTCAAAATTTACGCCCCCGTAAACAAAGAGTGAAAACTCTGGAAAAACGTCTTTGATTTTCTTACCTGTACGAGCCTGAATACGGTCGAAATACATCTGTACCCAAGGTGGAATCCCTGAGATGAGCGACATGGGTTTATTAATCGTCTCATCTATAATTTTTTCAAGTTTCGTTTCCCAATCTTCGATACAATTTGTCTCATAACTCGGCATTTGTTTACTTCGCAAATATCCTGGCACATGGTGATTTACAATGCCCGAAAGTCGCCCCGTGAAGATGCCATTTTTTTCATACATCTCTGGCGAACCTGACAAAAAGATGAGATTTTTATCTAAGAATTTTGAATTGCCCGTTTCGTGAACATAACTCAAAAGTGCATCTCTTGCCCCATTTATGTGAAAACCGATGGATTCTTTGGAGATGGGAATATATTTCACACCCGAAGTCGTACCCGATGTTTTAGCAAAATATAAAGGCTTTCCTTTCCACAAAATATCAGGCTCACCAGCTACTACTTTTTCAATGTATGGTTTGAGATTTTCATAATCTTGAACTTGAACAGATTGTTTAAAACCTTGATAATCAACAATTTGACTAAATTTATTATCTTTTCCAAAAAGCGTTTGTGAGGCATCCGAAACCAAAGATTTCATTAAATTAAGTTGCGTTTCAACGGCACGTTCTTCCCATTTTCGACGATTTTTGACGATGTATGAGGCAAAAGGTTTAGCGAGTATTGAGCGGAAGGACATTTTTGGAGTGTGGAATTTAGCGTTTAAAGTGCGGATTTTAATTTTTCTGTACGATACTACTGCTTACATACCCTCATAAGTTAAATGAGGATATTTGTCTGAGATTTCTTGAATAATCGTTCCAACTGTTACTCATTCTAAAATTAACTCAACACTTATCCGTGTACCTCTGATACAAGGCCTTCCACCAAGAATACCTTGATTTGAAACGACATGTTGAAATTGATTCACATTTTGAATGTTTTGATAAGCAAAAGTAATAAATTTTATCGCTCAAACCGATAAGTCAACCGATGATGAACCGTTACGCCGTATTCCAAAATCGCTTTTCGATGCTTCAATGTTGGATAGCCTGCATTTTGCTCCCAGCCGTATACTGGAAATTCTTTGGATAAGTTTTCCATTAAATCATCTCGATAGGTTTTTGCCAAAATGGAGGCCGCTGCAATGGATAAAAATTTACTATCTCCTTTCACAATACAGGTATGCGGAATGAGTGGGTAAACTGGAAAACGATTGCCATCAATCAATAAATGTTCTGGGCGAATTGTGAGTTTATCAATTGCTAAGTGCATGGCTTTCATGCTGGCTTTCAAGATATTTATTTCGTCAATTTCCTGATTGGAAACCTCCGCAATTTCGTAGGCAAGAGCATCACGTATAATGTCCACCCGCAACGTCTCACGCTGTTTTTTCGTAAGTTGTTTTGAGTCGTTGAGTAATTTATGTTGATAAAATTTTGGTAAAATTACTGCCGAAGCCACAACTGGACCAGACAAACAACCACGACCTGCTTCGTCTAATCCTGCTTCAATGAAGGTTTCGTTATAAAAACTTTTTAACATCTTTTTCGTTTTATCTACCGATTACTTTCAAAGTGATTAATGAAAAATGTTTAACCACTTGATTAACAGTATTTTAACTTGCAATTAAACACCTTTTATCATCTAAAACTATTCTTAAAACTACTGTTTTTGGCATGAATTTTGCTGTAAGAACAGTGGAAAATCATATAGTTTTGTATAAAATACCGTCCTAATTTGCCTATTAAAATCCTTACTGATATGAAACAATTCGCCAAATTATATTCATGGAACGAAAATTGTCAGTACTTAAAAGGACTTACGATACTAATACAATGCCTAAGTTAAGAAAAATTGGACTTACCCTCACGTTGGCGACCACTCTTTTGAGTAATGTTTCTGCTCAACAAGCAAATCCGTTGTTGAATGATGCCATGCGTCATTTTGAACTACGGAGTTTTCCAACTGCTATTCAAAAATTTGAAAGTCTTTTGAAAGATGGTTCTGCCACACTCTCAGAATCCGAGAAACTATCAGCACTTTTGAAATTGGCAAGTAGTTATAAACAAGCCAACGATGGAACAAATGCTGAGCGTGTATTTCGTCAGGTCTTTGCTTCGAGTTTAGATTTGATTGGCGATAACACAAAATCATACCTGCAATTTGCTCAGGTTTTAGCGGAGAACGGGAAATATAAAGAATCACAAGAATTTTACGATAAATTTAGCACTTCACAAGTAGCTGAAGGTCAATCGGTTAATTCATTAAAACTTTTTGCAACTTCAAAAATTTCGGAAGATGTTTCTGCCTTAACGAGTGGAAAAGGAAAGTACAAAGTTGATTTCTTGGACTTCAATACGGCAAATCCAGAATTTAGTCCGATGTATTACCGTGATGGAATTGTTTATTGTTCGGGTAAAGGTTCTGGAACGAGTTTATTGAATGAAAAAGGAGGATATTTAGACCTATTTTATCTGAATGACATCAGCAATGTGCAAGGTTTAGGAAGTGATGGAAATGCTAAGAAAACGAAAAGAGCATCATCAGGTGGCGTAAAATCTTTGGGTAATGATTATTATTCTCGCCCAACCGCAAATGATTCAAAAACCTTAAATTTTTTTGGTAGAACGGATGAAACCGTTGCCAAAGTGAAAGGACAAATCGCTGAATCTGAGATATTTAGCAAAACATTAAATACGAAATTCCACGAAGGTCCAGCTACTTTTAGCAAAGATTTTACACAGATAATTTTTACCAGAAACAATTACAATGCGGGTGAAAAAGGAGCGAGTAAAGATAACATAACAAAATTAAAACTCTATTCTGCCGAAAATATAAACGGTGCGTGGGGAGAAACAACTGAACTTCCATTTAATGACAATGAATTTTCAACGGCTCATCCAACATGGTCGAAAGATGGTAAGCTTTTATACTTCGCATCCGACCGTGAAGGCGGTTTGGGCGGCATGGATATTTGGGCGGTTGAATATAAAGGAGGAAATTGGGGCGAACCTAAAAACTTAGGGAAAGACGTTAATTCAAAGGGTGTAGAGGCTTTTCCATTCGTGGATGATAAAGGAAATTTGTATTATTCATCCGATGGTTGGGGTGGTGACGGTGGTTTAGATTTGTTTTTTGTGGAGATGAAAAATGGAGTAAATGCCAATAAACCCGTAAGTTTAGGCGAACCTTTCAACTCACCAAATGATGATTTTGGAATTATTACTGACGGAAATCGTAAGACAGGTTATTTCAGTTCTGACCGCAAACGGGGTGAAGATGATGATATTTATCGTTTCTCACATGAGGCAGGTTCAGCGTATGAATGTCGTGAAATGACAGTCAAGATTTTTGACCCAGAAACCAAAGAACCCGTTGCCGATACTGACGTAGAAATCAATCCAAAAGGAGGAAATCTTGAAAAAAAGAAAACGGATAAAAACGGTAATTTAAAGTTTTGTACGGGGCAAAATTTAGATTATTCAATGAAAATTGGTAAAGAAGGTTATGTGACAAATTTTGTAGGATATTCAACCAAAGGTGAAGCTGATGATGAGCCTTCACGTTTGGAAGTGCCTTTGATGAAAGTGCAAATCGTTGAGCCAGAGCCTGAACCACAGGCAGTTATTGAAAAAGTAATTGTCGCTCCAACGTCATCGACTCCTGTATACAAGCCTGAATCACTCACGAAAAAGAAATCATTGTTGAAAGGTATTGTGAAAACGGAGGTTGAAAAAATGCCAATTGAGGGTGTTTTAGTAACGTTTAAAAATGATTGCGATAATTCAACGCAGCAAGTTATGACAGGTCCAGACGGAGTTTATGCCTTCAACATGACCGATGGTTGTGATTATACGTTGGAAGTTTCAAAAGATGGTTATGGAACAAATGTTAATAAAATCAAGAAAGTAAAAAAAGGAAAAGCGAAGGAAATATCATTAGGTTTAGGGCTTTTCAAAGAGGGCGATTTAATTACAATGGATAACATTTATTACGATTCAAACAAAGCTGGAATACGTAAAGATGCGGCTCGTGAATTGGATAAATTAGCCGCAACTTTACAAAAATTTCCTTCGATGGTTATTGAGTTAGGTTCGCACACGGACAGCAAAGGCGAGGCACAAGACAACATGAATCTTTCGGAAAAAAGGGCTCAGGCTGCCGTTGATTATATTGGTAAAAAAGGAATTGATAAAAGTAGAATGTTGGCAAAGGGCTACGGAGAGAGCGATTTAGTAAATACTTGCGTGGATGGTGTGAGTTGCACCGAAGCTGAACATCAAAAGAATCGCAGAACTACGGTGAAGATTATTAAGGTTAGAGCTGAGTAATTTTTGTATTAGATTTTCATAGAACCTCTCAATTTTGGGAGGTTTTTTTATATCTGTGCGATTCAGACAGGATTTTCTACAACACAAAAATTCCAAAATCTCATCCTCAAAAATCACAAATTTACAAGACCAATTTACCAAACAACCCAATCAAAATTGTAAGAATTCAACCTTTTATATATCTTTAAGATTATTATCAAAATTTTAGGGAATCTGGGTTGGTATTTTTACTAATATCTAAAACCAAACCCCTAAAACCTAAATCAAAAAAATATCAATCATGCAAAAATTAACAGTTGCGGGCAGATTAATTATCACCGCCCTTATTATTGGAGCTATTTATTTTGGCTTCCGAATGTTTGGAGGACAAGAAGCACTCAAAAAATTAGTCCCTGAAACGACATCAGAAGTAAACACGGCAACTTCGGGTGCTGACAATTCTTCAAATCCCGCTGAACCAAGTAATTCAGCCACCGATTCGCAGTCATCATCTTCTTCTTCGGCTTCGGATGGTGTACAAAAACCTACTTTCAGTTACACCCCTCCTGGACCCGTTGCAGGTAAATTAAAGGGCGTTGTTGAATTAGGAGCATCTGGTTTCAATTCATTTATCATCAGAATTGATGCTGACAAAAACTGGAAACAAGAAAAAGCCGAATTTGGAAATAGTTTAGTGATGGAAAACATGGCTTCGGACGATGACATTAGAGCTGGTCTGAAAAAGTACATTGGCGGAATGTTGGATTATGGCGTTAGCGGTCGTGATATTCATTTCGTAGTAAGTTCGGGGGCTATAAAAGCCGAAGGAACGCAGAAGATTATTAATGTTTTGAAGTCTTTAAAATACTTCGTAAATACGGTTACACCCGAAAAAGAAGGACAGTTAGGTTTGAAATGCGTTCAACCTACTAAATTTGCGGATAATTCCTTCGTAACAGATATTGGTTCTGGAAATACTAAGATTTCATGGAAAGAGGGCGGTAAAATTTCGGCGATTGAAACTTATGGAGCAAAATATTTTCAGAACAATGTTGCTGATGAAGTTGTGGCTGAGGAGGTAAAAGCAAAAACGAAACAAATTCCTTCGAGCAAACGTGAAGTGTGTTTTATCATTGGAGGTGTGCCTTTTGAATTAGCTAAAAAAGTTCGTCAGGGCAAAGAACGTTATACGGTTTTGGATGCTCCGTCAGCCTATAATTTAGATAACGCCAAATCAAAAGCGGGTTTAAATATCTATAAATCCATCGCAGAATCAACGGGTTGCAAGCAATTTGTATTTGATTGGGATGCCAATTTTACGATTGGATTTTTATTGGATTTGCCGTAAGGAATCTATTAGCATAAAAAAAGTAGCAAAGATTTTATTCTGTGCTACTTTTTTTATGCTTAACATTCAATATTATATGCCTTTCTTAATCGCTTGATAAATCACTTCATTAATATTGGTCCGCACGTTTAAATCTGAAATTTTAGAATTATTGCGGGTTGGATAAACTCGGTTACAGAGAAATACATAAACCAATTGATTATCTGGATCAACCCATGTGTATGTGCCTGTGTAGCCCGAATGGCCAAAACTACTGGCACTCGCACTTGGAGCGGCACTAATTCCTGCCCGTTTGCGGTCGGGCTTGTCGAAACCTACGCCTCTTCTACTATTTACTTCCGTTGAAAATGGATAACTCGTCCATTCGTTTAAGGTACTCTCGTTAATATATCTCTTTCCTCCGTAAAATCCTTTTTGCAGATACATTTGCATCAATTTTGCCAAGTCTTGGGCAGTTCCAAATAATCCAGCGTGTCCAGAAATTCCTCCTAACATAGATGCCCCTTCATCATGTACTCGCCCGTGTATGAGGGTTTTACGGTACAGAGAATCGTATTCCGTTGGGACGATTTTTGATAAAGCAAATCTCTCTCTTGGTAAAAAACCCAAGGTATTTGCTCCCAAAGGTTTATAGAAATTATCATTCAAAAACGTTGGGAAATCTTTGCCCGTCAAACGTGGAATAATTTGTGGATATAAATAGTACGATAAATCCGAATATACATATTCTTTTTTCTCACGCAAAGGCGAATCTTCAATGGATTTATAGAGCGTTTTGTCATAATTTTTATGCAACCATAACTCATCCGTTATTTGAATCGTGTAATCTGATGAAGATTTATAGGCAAACGTTTTAGGTTTCCAAATGGTTGGGTCTTTTACCAGATTTACACAATCTTTCCATAATTGTTTATCCGTCTGAATTGCCTGACAAATTCGTTGTAAAGACTTCTTTTTTCTGAATAATTTATCCCAGAACGTTATTGTATATTTCTCAGAATACTTCTCTTTGTAAATCTTACTGCCCAACACCATTTTAGTAGAATCAATGCAATCCATCCAAAACGGAATCCATGCTTTTAAGCGTGATTGGTGCGTGAAAATATCTTTGTAAACTAAACCTGATTTGTTTGAAGTTTGCCAAGCGGGTACTAAGTCTCCAAGGGTTTTATCTAACGTAAATTTTCCATCGTCTTCCATTTTCATCATGGCAGGAACGGAGGTGCTGATTTTGGTAATTGATGCCAAATCGTAGAGGTCGGTTGTCATTACTTTCGCAGTCCCTTCGTAAGTATGTTTTCCGTAGGCTTTATGCAAAATTATCTTGCCGTCTTTCGCTACCAGAACCACTACCCCAGGCGTTGCTTTTTGTCTAATCGCCTCATTTACAATCGAATCCACTTTATAATTCAAAAATTTTGTATCAATTCCAACATTCTCGGCTAAGGCATATTGAAATCTTTTGATGGGTTGTGTCATTAATCCATCGTTATATCTAAACGCCATATTTACTGTTACTGGCAACTTCCCCTTCGCTCCAATTCCACCAAAAATCAACTCGGCGGCTGCCACGGATTCGTGCATTTGTGGACTTTCTTGATAGGAAATCATCAAGGCTTTTGCCTTATCCAAATTCTCAAATTTTGATAAAGTGTAAGCATTTGAAAACAGCGAAACAATCGTTTTTGAAGAATTAGCAAACTCCGAGACCAAGGTCTGAATTTTAGGATTAATGCTATAATTTTTGGCAGGACGAACCGATTGACCATTAACCGCCATTAATATCAAATTATAATTTTTCAAAGAATCACGAACTCGCTGAACCGTTGAATCGGCTGAATTTTCATCTAAATTAAAGTGTTGAACATCCGTATAATTAGAAACCATTTTCTGAAAATCAGTTGGTAATTTTGAACCAAAAGATGGATTGCCAATATTTAAAGAAGCAATCCGCAAAGTATCTAAATTTTGAAGTGGAAGTATATTATCTTTATTTATAAGTAAGGTAATCGTTTCTTCCGCAAACTGACGGTTCAGTGCCTGAGATTTTGCAGGATTCAAATCTTCAATTAAGTTGCTGATTTTGAGGGGTTTATAATTATCTAAACCCGCCCAAGCCTTGGCAATTAGGATTCTTTTCACTCTTCCATCAATGTCCGATTGAGCAATTTCTCCCTTTTCCAAAGCCTTTTTAATAGCATTGAAAGCGGCAGGAACATCCACGAAAGTTTCAAGAATATCATTCCCCGCCAAAATGGCTTTTACATTCGCAGTTCCTTCGGGGAAAAATTTTACTGCTCCTTGCATATCCATCGCATCGGTAAAGACTAAACCTTTGAAATTCAAATTTTTACGCAATAAATCTGTAACAATTTTTTGGGATAAAGTAGAGGCTAAATTCTTAGTAGTATCCAAAGACGGAATACTTAAATGTGCAATCATAACACCTTGTAAACCATTCTTTATCAATTCACGATAGGGAAATAATTCGAGTGAATCCAAGCGGTTGCGAGTATGCGGAAGCACGGGTAAATCTGAGTGAGAATCCACGCCCGTGTCACCATGTCCAGGGAAATGTTTTGCTGATGTAATAATGCCACCTTTTTGCAAGCCACGCATGTAGGCAAGGGCTTTTGAAGTTACTTTTTCTCTATTTTCTCCAAATGAACGGAAATTAATTACTGGATTGTTGGGGTTATTATTTATGTCCACTACAGGGGCATAATTCACGTGTACGCCCATGCGTTTACACTGTTGAGCGATTTGCAAACCCATTTCCTCAATCATATTTTCGTTACCTTGCATGGCTCCCAGAGTCATCTGATATGGAAAACGAACCGTACTGTCCAAACGCATTTCCAAACCCCATTCCAAGTCCATACCAATCATTAATGGCACTTTTGACATTGCTTGCAACCTATTGATTAACAGAGCCTGAGCCGTCGGACGGTTACGAAAAAGTACAAATCCACCAACGTGATAATCCCGAATAATTTTATAAAACCGAGCCGTATCGTAATCGTAAGTATAATTCCCACGAGGCATCATTAATTGCCCGATTTTTTCATCAACTGATAAAGTATTGAAAACTGAATCTACCCAACGCATATTGGCATTTGGGAAAAGATTATCGGGAGTTGGGGCGGTTCGTGTCGTTTGTGAGGTTACAGACAACGACAGATTTAAGAAAATTAGTAAAATTAGTGATCGTTTGATGATGATTAATTTCTTCATTTGGTATTTAATTGATTTATCTTGCAATTTACGTAAAATCGTTGTTTGGGAGGACAAAACTTTTCCATTCATCACACAAAATTTTTAATTCAAACCAAACCTTCGTATTTTCGTTCAATAAAAAATACAAACAGAACCATTCATCATGCTAAAAATCACTAAGAGTGCCTTGTTTTTGGCTTCTTTGGCATTTCTAACCCTAACTGCCAAAGCCCAAGACAAGAAAGGAGATGTAAAAACTCCGCCAATCCCTGCCACACCAGCAAAACCTGCCGAAGTACCTAAAACAGGTCCAAAACCCTACAAGGAGGTAATTACCGACAAAGCAAAGACTTCAAAAGGACTTTTCACGGTACATAAAGTAGAAGACAAATACTACTTTGAAATTCCAGATTCTTTGATGGGTCGTGAAATTATGACGGTTACTCGTATCTCAAAATCAGCAACCATTCCTGGCACTTACGGTGGGGAACAATTGAATCGTCAGGTAATTAATTTTGAAAAAGGTCCTGAAAATAAGGTCTTTTTGCGAGCCATTCAGTACATCAACGTTTCGACGGATTCAACGGCTCCAATGTACAAAGCCGTGAGGAATTCGAATGTTCAACCCATTGCACAAGCCTTTGATATTAAGGCATTTAAGAAGGATTCTGTCAACAAAACGGGTGGAACAATTATCGAAGTTACTGACTTTTTTAAGGGTGATAATCAGATAGTTTCGTTGCCTCCATTCACCAAGACCATTTACAAAATTACGTCAATTGCTGCCGACCGTTCTTATATTCAAGGCATCAAAACGTTTCCCATAAATACGGAAATCAGGATGGTTAAAACCTTTAATGGTTTACCTCCAACGCCTACATTTGGACCTCCTTCACCCAGTCCGATTCCGTCGGTAAGTGTTCCTGCGATTGCGGTTTCTGGTGCGGTTACGATGGAAATAAATACGTCCATGATTTTGTTGCCTAAGGAAGCTATGAAACAACGTTATTATGACCCACGAGTTGGTTATTTTGCCAATGGATATACCGTTTTTGAAGATGGTGGTCAGCGTACCGAAGACCGCACTTTTGCCGTTAGATGGCGTTTAGAGCCTAAAAATGCCGAAGATGCAACCAAGCAAAAGAATGGTGAATTGATTGAGCCAAAGAAACCAATTGTGTATTACATTGACCCTGCAACGCCCGCAAAATGGAGAAAATATTTGAAATTAGGCGTGGATGATTGGCAAAAAGCCTTTGAAGCCGCTGGTTGGAAAAATGCCATTAGAGGTGAAATCTTGGCGGATAATGATACCACGATTAGCTTAGAAGATGCTCGCTATTCAGCCATTCGTTATTTCGCTTCGGACATTGAAAATGCTTACGGACCCAATGTAAATGACCCACGTTCAGGCGAAATTTTAGAAAGTCATATTGGCTGGTATCATAACGTTATGAAACTCTTGAAAAAGTGGTACATGACGCAAGGTGCTGCCGTGGATGCAAGAGCCAGAAAGAACAAATTTGATGATGAATTAATGGGTGATTTAATCCGTTTTGTGTCTTCGCACGAAGTTGGACATACGATTGGTTTACGTCATAATTTTGGTTCAAGTTCGACCATTCCAGTGGAAAATTTGCGTAATCCTGCATGGATTGCCGCTCACGGACACACGCCTTCCATTATGGATTATGCTCGCTTTAATTACGTGGCTCAACCAGAAGATGGGGTAAAGGATTTATACCCAAGAATTGGTGAATATGATATTTGGGCTATCAAATGGGCGTATCAAACCCTCAACGGAGCAACTGCCGAAGACGACCAGAAGTTTTTGAATAAGCAATTTATCTCCGAATATGCCAAAAATCCAAGAATTTGGTTTGGTACTGAAACAAATTCTTACGATCCACGTACGCAGTCGGAATGTTTGGGTGACAACAATATGTTGGCGAGTGATTATGGTATTAAAAACTTGAAAAGAATCTTACCAAATTTAACGGAATGGACAAAAGAAGAGGCTCAAGATTACGACATGCTAACGGAAGGTTACAACGAAATTGTCAATCAATATCGTCGTTATGTTGGTCACGTTACTAAAAATGTTGGAGGTATTTACGAAACGCCAAAATCATCAGACGAGCAAGGGGCGGTATATGAGCCAACGCCAAGAAACATTCAAAAAGATGCTGTTTTATGGTTAAATCGTCAAGTTTTTGAAACGCCTAATTGGTTATTGAATGACAAAATCATGTCAAAAACTCGCCCAGACCAAGGAGTTGATGCAATAAGTAGAATTCAAGAGGCAACTTTGAATACGTTGTTTGCCCCAGACAGAATGCAACGCTTTATTGAAACCAATGCAAAGTTTCCTGCTTCATACACTATGGATGAGTTATTTACGGACGTGCGTACTTCGGTATGGTCAGAATTGCGTTCACGAAAGATGATTGATGCTTCGAGAAGAAATTTACAGAAGATTTTTGTTGAGAAAATGATTGCTACATTGAATGCTACTGGCGTTACTCCATCATTTGGTGGAGGCGGAAGAGGCAGTGTTATTCCTTTGGCAGTTGATCCACGCAAAACGGATATTATTTCAGTAACTCGTGGGCATTTATCGGCTTTAAAAGACGATATAAAAACCGCTTTGATGCAGCCTAATCTCGATAAAATGACCAAATATCATTTGCAAGATTGTATGTTTAGAATTGGAAAAGCACTTGACCCAAAGTCTTAGAAATTGAGAATTAATTATTAGTTATTGGAGAATTAGTTATTAGAGACTTGGTGTTAATACCAAGTCTCTAATAACTAATTCTCTTTTTTTATTATCTTTGATTTCACTAAAAATATCAATTAAAATCTATGAAGACACAATTACCTACCCCAGACCAAGCCTTTGAAAAATTGGGACTTACTTTGCCTCCTGCCCCATTACCCTTGGGAGTTTACAAACCCTATTTGATTGATGGGAAACACTTGTATTTATCAGGACATGGACCATTTCAGAATGATAAAAGTCTCATCATTGGACGAATCGAGCAGGACATGGACATTGAAGAAGGCAAATTGGCGGCTCGTCAAGTGGGTTTAACGATGCTTTCAACCATAAAAACACATTTAGGAAGTTTGAATCGAGTGAAAAGAGTCATTAAGATATTAGGAATGGTAAATTGCGTTTCAGAATTTGAACGTCATCCCTACGTAATTAATGGTTGTAGCGAACTTTTCGCCCAAGTATGGGGAACTGAAAATGGCATTGGTGTAAGAAGTGCAGTGGGAATGGGAACATTACCTGATAATATTCCTGTGGAGATTGAAGCTATGTTTGAATTGGAATAAAAGGCTTTCAGCTGGTGTTACTGTGTAAAACTTTTTTACGAAGTGACTCTACACAAAGTGGTACAATATTTTTACAAGAAATTAATAAACGGCAAAATTCCAAAAGTACGTCGGACTGAAAATAGCGTCGTAGAAGAATTTTAGCTCTAAATATAAAACAATGGACTTCGGAAAAATCTCTAAACAAGAACTTGAAAAAACTGATTTAAGCCTTAAACCAGACAATATTTTTAATGAGAAAGTTTTAAAAAACACCTCAAAAGCACCCATTATTAAAGTGGGCTGTCCCGTTTGGTCAGTTAAAGAATGGAATGGAAAAATCTATCCCAATAATGCAAAAACGCCTGATTTACTCAAATTATATTCTCAACAATTCAACACCATCGAACTAAATGTTACGCATTATCAAATTCCAAATGATGAAACCATTAATCGTTGGTTGGATGAAACAACAGAGGATTTTACCTTCTGTACTAAGTTTCCCCAAGTGATTTCGCATGATAAATTGCTTCAAAATGCAGAACAGTTAACGGATGAGTTTTGTAGGCAAATTTTGAAATTAGGATGTAAGTTAGGATTACCATTCCTACAATTAGCTCCCTACTTTACTTCAAAACAACTCCCAATTCTTGAAAAATACTTAAATCAACTTCCCAATAAATTGAAAATTGCCGTAGAATTTCGAAACGAAGATTGGTTTAAAAATGAGCCAATTTGGCAAGAAACCTTGGCAATGTTGAATGAGATGGGACACGCAACGGTAATCACGGACGTGGCGGGCAGACGAGACGTTGTGCATCAAAGTTTATCCGTTTCAAAAGCCTTTATTCGCTGGATTGGAAACGACCATTCCTCTGATTATCAACGGATTGACGAATGGGTACAAAGAATAAGAGGCTGGTTAGAGGAAGGTTTACAAGAACTTTGGTTATTCGTTCATATTAACGAAAACATCAATTCTCCCGAAATGGCAACTTATTGGATTCAGCAATTAAATGACCAATGCGAATTGAAAATTGAAGCCCCAAAATTTCAACCAAAAGTGGAGCAGATGAGTTTATTTTGAGAGCATTAAAATTGAATAAGACCATGTATTTTATAACGTAAAGTCTATTTCTGTTTCAATAATTTTGCTTCAATCGTCTGTTGGGTATGTGGAACGGCTCTGAGACGTTCTTTCGGAATCAATTTTCCAGTATCACTACAAACGCCATACGTGCCATTTTTAATACGAATTAAAGCATTTTCTAACTGTACAGAGAATTTTTGTAAACGTGCGGCTAACTGACTCATACTCTCTTTTTCCATACTATCTGCACCATCTTCCATCAATTTTGAACTTCCACCCGTAACGTCCGTACCTGGGTCATTACGCTTATGAAGTGCTTCACGGATATAATTTAACTCTCCACGAACTCCTTCTAATTTATTAGTGATTAATTCCTCGAACTCTTTAAGGTCTTCACTCGAATATCTGGTTTTTTGTTCTATTAATGTTTCCATTTTTCTTGGATAAGGCTGTTTACAGTTTCAATGACAAGGATTTTGGCGGTATTTTTATATTATTTTATATCCATTAAGATTTCTTACCGCAAAAGTTCACAAAGATAAATTCATTTTCACGGAATATCAATATTTCAAGAATTAATTAAATTTTTTTTAAAATTTATGATTTCTTAATTTTAGCCTTTCACCAATGATTATTTGGTAAAACTGCCTCTTTACAATAAAGTTAAAAAGGAAATCTTAAAATGACCTCAACTTTATGCTTTTTAATTGAAAATCAAGTATTTACACTTAGAAACGAAAACCTTGACTTATACGTTTGAAACGTAGTAAATTTGAATTTTGATTGGAGAAAGGAGGAAGAAAAACAGAAGATAGTCTGGCATTGAATTCACCTTCTTACATTTTTCTTTCCTCCTGTTTCCTTTTACCTTCCTCCAACACAGTATGACATACATAGAACCTGCTCCGATTAAGGACAAGGAAAATCCATTAGAATCCATGATGCAACGCTTTGATAAGGCGGTTGAGCTTCTGGGCATTTCAGACGAAATGTATTATATTTTGAAAGTTCCAGCTCGTCAAGTAACGGTTGGACTTCCCATCACGATGGACAATGGTTCTATCAAAGTCTTTGAAGGGTATCGTGTTTTGCATTCCAATATTTTGGGACCTGGCAAAGGCGGAATTCGCTTTGATCCAGACGTTAATTTAGATGAAGTTCGTGCTTTGGCGGCTTGGATGACTTGGAAGTGTGCCGTTGTAGATATTCCCTACGGAGGTGCAAAAGGCGGAATTGCCTGTAATCCAAGAGAAATGTCAGCAGGTGAAATGGAGCGTTTGATGCGTGCCTATACCGTTTCGATGTTGGATGTTTTTGGTCCAGATAAAGACATTCCAGCCCCTGACATGGGAACGGGACCCCGTGAAATGGCGTGGTTAATGGACGAATATTCTAAGGCAAAAGGAATGACGGTGAACGCAGTCGTAACGGGCAAGCCTTTGGTTTTGGGTGGTTCGTTGGGACGTACTGAAGCAACGGGTCGTGGCGTAATGACTTCGGCTTTGGCGGGAATGGATAAACTGAAAATTAATCCATACAAATCAACCGCTGCCGTTCAAGGTTTTGGAAACGTTGGTTCACACGCTGCTGCACTTCTGCACGAGCGTGGCGTAATGATAAAAGCTATTTCTGACATTTCAGGGGCATATTATAATGAAAAAGGAATTGACATTGAAGGAGCAATGAAGTTCCGTGATTTGAATAATGGAACGCTTGATAACTTCCCAGGAGCAGAAAGAATTACGAATGAAGAGTTATTGACACTTGATGTGGACGTATTAGTTCCAGCGGCAAAGGAGGATGTAATTAACAATGAAAATGCCCAATATATTCAAGCAAAAATGATTGTGGAAGGGGCAAATGGTCCGACTTCTGCCTCAGCAGATGATATAATTAACGAAAAAGGAATTTTGGTTGTACCCGATATTTTAGCAAATGCAGGAGGCGTAACCGTTTCGTATTTCGAATGGGTACAAAATAGAATTGGTTATAAATGGACGTTAGACCGAGTAAACCGTCGTTCGGACAGAATTATGAAAGATGCCTTTGATAAGGTATTTTTAGTATCTCAACAATACAAAGTTCCCATGAGAATTGCAGCGTATATTGTGGCAATCAAGAAGGTTTCTGATACTTATAAATTCAGAGGAGGGTATTGACAGTTAACAATTAACAGCTAAAAAAGGGGGAGTTGTGAAGGAAATAAATTCTTCACAACTCCCCCTTTTTAATTACTAACTGATAACTGTTAATTGTAACCGCTATTTCTCTCAACAAATCAACATTTTCCTCAATTCCATTTCCCACCACAATCACATCTGCACCAGCAGAAAGGGCATTTTTTGCTTTTTTTATGGAATTAATTCCTCCGCCTACAATGATGGGCGTATCAACTGATTGTCTGACTGCCGCAATCATCTCTGGCGACACTGGATTCATCGCACCCGAACCAGCATCCAAATACGTTAATTTTAATCCTAACATTTCCCCAGCCATCGCAGTACAAGCCGCAATTCCAGGTTTATCGTGCGGAATTGGATTGGTATTGGAGATATACGAAACCGTTGTTTGTCGTCCGCTATCAATCAGCATATAACCAGTAGGCAGAATCTCTAAACCACTTTTACGTAAAACAGGAGCAGAAATTACGTGCTGTCCAATCAAAAATTCTGGATTCCTTCCTGAAATTAATGACAACAATAAAATTGCATCTGCCTGATTATCAATATGTAAGCTATTACCTGGAAATAAAATAACAGGAATATTAGTATAAGATTTGATTTTTGAAATGACATCGCCCATCACATAATCCGTAATGAGACTTCCGCCCACGAAAATATAATCAGCATGGTGTTCAATACAGAGGTCTAAAAGATTGGTAAAATTGTCGAGATTTACCTTATCAGGGTCAATCAAAACGGCAAAAGATTTCTGACCGTTTTCTTTTCGCTCGTGTAAATCACTTAGTAGTTTTTGGGTCATTATTTTCTTTTAAAATAGCCATTGCTTCCATAATTTTGTCTTTGGCAATTGCCATCAAAAATGCAGCAACATAACCTTTAATAGAGGATACCATCCAAGATTCCGATGCTTTTTCTTTCTTAACAATTTCAGGTAAATTAGAATTTTCAACGATTTTTATTTTCTTCTTTTTGGGTTTTGAATCTGAAGTAAATAAACTGAAAATCACATACACAGTTGCCAGTGCCGTGCCCACAATCAGGGCGGTTGTTCCGATACGGGCGGCTTCGGATTTGAGGTCATTCACCTGACCATCAATCGTTTTTTTATAGGCTTGTGCCTCTTTGTGTAATTCAGTTTTACGTTCAGAGGTCTTTTTGGGGCTTACTGTTGGAAACATGATTCTTTGTATTTATCGTTTTACAACCTAAAACAGTTCAAAAGTACGAAAAATTGCCTTTTCAATGGGAAAAGATGGAAAACAATTGTTAATGATTAACTTCCAAAGCTTGCTTGTTATCCAGACACAGGAGAAAAATGTACAATTTTACTTAGTTCCCTACTTCGTCGAGATAACAAAAGACTACAAATCTTTCAACTTTTCAACCACATTCGGCTGTTTCAAAAGTGGATTTATTTTCATATAAACTAATCCGCAAATAATACCCAAAATTCCTGTAACAATTAAAAATCCAAGGTATTGACTTTCTATAATTTTATTTAAAAATAAGCCCAAAGTTATCAATATAAAAATTAAAAAAAGTGTACCAGTTATTGCCAAAACAGCAATTAGGGCTACTTTCTTAACCGTGTCTTCAATTTTTTCTTGGACTTCAACTTTGGCAATTTCTATGTTTGTTTGGACGTATTTATAGAGGTTATCAACAAGTCCGTTGGGGTCTAATATTTTCATGGGATAAATTTAACTAAAAAAACGTATTCCAAAGTAAATAAACGTTCAAACAAATAATAATAATAGCGACAATCCAAGAAGATATTTTAAGGATTTTTGAATTAACAAATTCACCCATTTTCAATTTATCACTCGTAAACATAATTAAAGGCACAACGGCAAAACTCAATTGAAAAGATAGAATTACTTGACTCAAAATTAATAATTCGCCCGTGCCTTTTTCGCCATAAATAATTGTTACGACTAAGGCTGGAATAATGGCTACTAATCTGGTAACTAATCTTCTAATCCACGGTTTTAGCCTAATATTCAAGAATCCTTCCATCACTATTTGTCCCGCCAACGTACCAGTAAGAGTAGAGTTTTGACCTGCTGCCAACAAAGCAACCGCAAAGAAAATACCCGCAAATTTTACGCCCAAAACAGGGTCTAATAAATGATAAGCATCATTAATATCTGCCACATTTTGATTGCCAGTATTATGAAAACTTGCTGCCGCCAAAATCAAGATGGCGGCATTGATAAAAAAGGCAATAAATAAAGACAATGTTGAATCAATCGTGGCAAAAAAGATGGCTGAACGTTTGCCTTCTGAATTTTTTTCAAAATTACGAGTTTGTACAATACTGGAATGAAGGTACAAATTATGGGGCATAACTGTTGCCCCTAAAATCCCAATGGCAACGTATAACATGGCAGGATTCGTAATGATTTCGGGTTTAGGTAAAAGATTGCCAAATATCTGAGATATAGACGGTTGCGAGACAATTATTTCGTAAGTAAAACAACAAAATATCATGAAAATTAGGGCTGCCACAAAACTTTCTAATACCCGAAACCCTTTTCCTTGAAAATATAACAAAACCAAGACATCAAGCACTGTTATGATTACGCCAACCGTTAAGGGAAGTCCAAATAAAAGATTTAAAGCAATTGCTGAACCGATTACCTCTGCCAAATCGCAGGCAGCAATGGCTATTTCGCATAAAATCCAGAGGGCAAATGAGACGGGTTTTGAATAAGAACTTTTACAGGCTTGGGCTAAATCTTGCCCCGAGGCTATTCCCAATTTGAGCGATAAATGTTGCAATAACATCGCAAAAAGATTGGAAATGAGAATTACTGAAATCAGTGTATAACCAAACTTTGCACCACCTGCAATGTCAGTAGCCCAATTCCCTGGATCCATATAACCCACCGCAACCATTAAACCTGGACCTGTGAATGCCCACAATTTTCTCCAAAAGGAACCATTTTTTGGAACACTTATTGATGCGTAAACTTCTGGTAATGAATGATTTGTATTGTTATTTTCAGTAATCATAATTAATTAAGAATTGACGGTAATGTGTATAATTACAAAAGTATTTTTAAATCTCGTTAATTCAAAATAAATTTTTAGATAAGCCTAAAATTTATTCATGTCAGTTTAAAATAATATCTTTGTTTTTAGGTAGGAGGTGGTAGGTCATAGGTATGAGGTCGTAGGTACGAGGTATTGGGTATAAGATGGTAAATATGAGATTAAAGGATAATTTGTCTATCTCATAATTAATAGCTAACATCTCATACTTTATATCCACGACCTCATACCTCATATCTTCTAACTTATACCTGCAACCTACTACTTAAAAATAAAATCATGATCTCATTTACCGAAGAAAATTACCTTAAAATAATATACAAATTATCTGCCGAAACGGATAATGAAATCAGTACCAATGCCGTAGCTGAACTGACCCAAACCAAGGCAGCTTCGGTTACGGATATGTTACGTAAACTATCTGAAAAGCAATTAGTTAGCTATCAAAAATATCAAGGTGTTCGATTGACTGAAAAAGGTGAAAATTTAGCATTAAAAGTGATTAGGAAACACCGTTTATGGGAAGTTTTTTTAGTTAATAAATTAGGCTTCAATTGGGATGAAGTTCATGAAATTGCGGAGGAGTTGGAACACATCAATTCTGAGGAATTAGTGCAACGCTTAGATAAATTTTTGGGTTTCCCTCAATGCGACCCACACGGTGACCCAATTCCCGACCGTAATGGAAGAATGCCAGAATTAGGTTACAAAAACCTTTCAGAAATTGAGGAAAAACAAACCGTAATTATGATGGGCGTATCACAACATTCAACCAATTTTTTACGATACTTAGCAAAAATTGGTTTGAACTTGGGAATTAGTATCGAAGTAGTTGAAATAAATGACTTTGATAAGTCCTTAACTATAAAAATTGGAGGAAGTAATTCGTGCTTTATAAGTTACGAAGTGGCGAAAAACCTATTAGTAAAAGCATTTTAATTGATGAGTGTCAAAATAAAAAAACCTAATAAAGTCGCCATTCTCTTAGGTTAAAAAAGTTGTGTCACGAATAACGCTTCACAAACATTATAAAGAACCATTACCAAAACAAGGGATTCTAATGAAAAAGTTATGTAAATACATAATAAATTACATGAATAAAGAATTGAAAAGGAAAGAATTAAGAAAAATAATAATGAGGAAAAGCAAAATTTTGCAAGTTTTACATAGAATATTTATATGAAATTAGTTTTGTTTAATATGTTTGTTATTCTAATTAAACAAAAATTTCAATTTAGTTTTTGTTAGTCAGCATGGTAGCACAGTAATATTCACGTCATAATTTAAAGTTATAGTGTAAGCAATTCAATAGAGAACGACGTCTGTAAATTTGTAGATAAATTATAGTTAAATACCAAGATATTTAACTGAAAAACCAATTCACCAATTAACGAAACTAAAATCAAGGCAAAATTCTTCGTATATTTGAGTAAAATTTTCAACAATCTAACCGCTACAAAGTATGCTTGCCAAAACCTTCGGAAGTGCCTTGCACGGCGTTGATGCTACGATTATCACTGTTGAAGTTAGCGAAGGACAGGGACAACATTTCTACATTGTGGGTCTGCCCGATGGTGCTGTCAAAGAGTCCGAACAACGAGTAGAATCTGCCATTAAACAAGTCGGATATTTCTTTCCAAGAACAAAAGTTGTGGTTAATCTTGCTCCTGCGGATATTCGTAAAGAGGGTTCGGCGTATGATTTACCAATTGCTCTGGGCGTAATTCATGCCTCCACACAGGCAGATTTAAAAGAACTTGAAAACTATGTAATTATGGGAGAATTAGCCCTTGATGGTTCTTTGCGACCAATCAAAGGCGTTTTGCCAATTGCCATTGAAGCTCGTAAGAAAGGATTTAAAGGGTTCATATTACCGACTGAAAATGCTTTGGAAGCATCAATCGTTAATAATTTGGATGTAATTGCGGTCAAAAATCTGAAAGAAGCGGTCAATTTTTTAAGAGGAATTCTCAAAATTGAACCTTTGATTACCGACACAAGAGATATTTTTTCTAATTCTCAGAACGATTATGATGCTGATTTTTCGCACGTTCAAGGGCAGGAGAATATCAAAAGAGCCTTAGAAATTGCGGCAGCGGGTGGGCATAACGCTATCATGATTGGACCGCCTGGTGCAGGAAAAACCATGCTGGCGAAGCGTATTCCTTCTATTTTACCTCCACTAACACTTCACGAAGCCTTAGAAACTACAAAAATACATTCAGTTGCGGGGAAATTAGGGTCAAAAGCAACGTTGGTTTCAACTCGTCCGTATCGTTCACCACATCATACTATTTCAGATGCGGCTTTGGTGGGTGGCGGAAGCAATCCACAACCTGGCGAAATCTCTTTGGCACACAATGGTGTTTTGTTTTTGGATGAATTACCCGAATTTAAACGTTCTGCTTTGGAAGTAATGAGACAACCTTTAGAAGATAGAAAAGTATCTATTTCCAGAGCAAGATCGGCAGTTGAATTTCCTTCCAGTTTTATGTTGATTGCCAGTATGAATCCTTGCCCATGTGGTTACTATAATCATCCAGAAAAGGATTGTGTTTGTGGACCTGGCGTTGTTCAAAAATATTTGAATAAAATTTCAGGACCTTTATTGGACAGAATTGATTTACACGTGGAGGTTACGCCCGTGAAATTTGAACAATTATCGTCCAATAGAAAGTCAGAATCATCCGACCAAATACGTGAAAGAGTTATTAAAGCCCGTGATATTCAGACCGATAGATTTAAGACTTACACAGAAATATACTCAAATGCCATGATGCCTTCGCAGATGGTAAAAGAAGTTTGTGTGCTAACGGAAGCAGGAATTGCCTTACTGAAACGAGCAATGGAGCGTTTACAATTATCTGCTCGTGCCTACGACAGAATTCTAAAAGTCGCCCGAACGATTGCAGATTTGGCTGGTACTGAAGACATTAGGACTGAACATTTGGCGGAGGCGATTCAATATCGGAGTTTAGATAGAGAAAATTGGGCAGGATAATTTTGTAGGTATGAGGTTTGAGGTCATAGGTTTGAGATAAATCTCAAAAGCATTACCTTATACCTACGACCTAAAACCTTACACCATTTTAAAACATATCATCAAATAAAACAATCACATAGATTCCGACAGATTGATTATAGATTGATACTGTTCTGCTATCTAAAATATTGTTAAAACCCATACTATAAGAAAATCCAACTTGCGTAAATCTCTCGAATTGTAACCCTACACCAACATTAAAACCATAATCTATCTGATTAAGCCCATTGCTAAACGTTTTGTTAACATTTGAAAAAGTGCTGTCTGCCTTTGTGCCTTTTGTATTGATAATTTGACCTGAAAGCACATTTCTTCCTCCAATGCCAAACCCTAAATAAGGTCCTCCCCAAACGTTCAATTTAGTTCTATAACTCTGATGGTCAGCGACAGTATAACTAAAATTTGGGCATAAATCAAGGTAATGCAGTTCAAGCGAATTTTTAAGGTAAGTGGAATCAGAAAGATTAAATCTTGATTTAAAACCTCGTGGGTTATAATGAATTTCGGGTTGAAAACGGAAATTTTTAGATAAGTTATAATTCATTCCAAAACCAAAATCAATAACTGGTTTTATGGAAAAATCATCTTTTTGGTAGATATTTTCTGTGCGAACACTCACAGATCGAACTCCGAATTTGAAGATATAATGGTCTTTTTTAAATTGTGCTTTTGCAAGAAATGAGGCTAATAAAAAATATAGTGTAAATGTTAGATAACGCATAAAGGTTGTGGATTGAGGGATTTTTAATGTAATATACACAACAATTTTTAATTAATTTACAAGTTCTATATTATCAAAAATGAAACTTATTTTACGGCTTAATAATCATTAAAACATTCTCTTCCAACCAAAACGGATGAGCAACAATAATCCTATAAAACCAATGGCAACATATTGAAATGGAACGTAAGAAATCATAACAATTCGTAGTCTATCCACAAACCATATGATGCCAATCATCGCAAAAACCAACGTTACAAATCCTGATAATTTTCCGAAAGCTGGAACAAATTCAAAGGGAATATTTCGTTTAATTATGATGAGTGTTCCAATCATAGTAACAATTGGTAAGAGTTGCGTAACAAGGTTCATATCCCAAATACTTTGACTTTCAAAAAGGAATAAATAAACATTTAAAGTAATTGCAAAAATGCCAGGAATACTGGCTAAATATGCCATTACTGCATAAAAAAAACGGGCTGGATTTTGATGTGGAGGCGTGTTTGGGTCTTGCCAAATGCTGATGAGAAATGTCAATAAAGGAATGCAAACCAAGGTAAACCATTGGGATTAGCGGAAATGGAAGCAAAAATATCTCTTAAAGTCATGGATTATTTGATTTTAAATTAAGCATTTGGTTGTTTGAGCTTAAAATTAAGGATTTTTATTAATGGAATGAAAAAAATCTCCTACTTACGGACGACTTCGCTCAAAGCGAAGCCGTCCGTTTAGAAAACCTTTTAATCAATTCGTTTTATTTGGGTAACTTTGTACCTTTAAAATAGGTAATCCAATGATTATCAAAAATGACAAATACCCTTTATGAGACTGAATTTCAAAGACTTAATTATATTCGAGAACGACGATTATATTCTGATAAATAAACCTCCCCACATCGCTTCTTTAGATGAACGCCAAGCGGATAACTCGCAGAGTATTTTGCGTTTAGCGAAAGAATATGCCAACGATGCACAACTTTGTCACCGTTTAGATAAAGAAACTTCGGGTGTGTTGGCAATTGCGAAAAACCCAGCCGCCTATCGTCATCTTTCCATGCAATTTGAACATCGAAAGGTTGAAAAACGCTATCATGCCGTGGTCAATGGAACGCACGATTTTGAAATGATTTCAGTTTATTTGCCCATTGCCATGAAAAGAGACGGAACCATGGTGGCAATTGACCGACAAAAAGGAAAAGAAGCCGACACGATTTTTAATACCATGAAGGTTTACAGAAATCACACGCTTGTGGAATGTATGCCTATTACAGGGCGTATGCACCAGATTCGCATACATCTGGTGTGTTTAAAAGCCCCCATCGTTTGCGACCCTACGTATGGGGGTGAAATGATTTTTTTGTCGGATTTGAAACGAAAATTTCACCTCAAAAAAGAAACCCAAGAACAACCAATCATCAAGCGAGTTGCCCTTCATGCCCATTCATTGACGTTTAGATTATTAAATGAAGAGATTATAAAAATTGAAGCCCCTCATCCAAAAGATTTTGAGGTTTTGGTAAAGCAGTTAGATAAGTTTTCGTAATTTTGTAAGAGTAGTTGGCTTCGTAGTTCAATGGATAGAATGTAGGTTTCCGGTACCTAAGATGCGAGTTCGATTCTCACCGAGGCTACGATTATAAACTCTAAATATCTGATTATTAGATATTTAGAGTTTTTTATCTGTAATTAACCACCTTTATCAATTTTAAATTATTCAGTTCTTCAATCACTCTAATATTTTCACTTGGTATCTATCCTCTATTTATCCAGTTGGTTATAACTGCTCCGTTTTCGATGTTGAATTTTTCACAATACTTTACAGGTGTGAGCCATTCAGCAAAAGAGTATTCAATAACTTTGATTTTTAAAAGGTATTCACCTTTGGCAAGTAGTTCTTATGAATATGTTTGTTCTGTTATTGTTGCCATGATTTTATTTTTTATCATTGTCAGATTCAATGATTTTTAGCAGGTTCGTTAAAATTATTAATTGATAATTATTAATTGAAAAACTACCCAATCGCCATTTTAACTAAATCAGCGGTGTTTTTCGCCTTTACTTTCTTCATCATATTGGCACGATGATTATCAACCGTACGAATACTTAAAAAGAGTTTATCAGCCATTTCTCGACTGTTAAATCCTTGCACAATCATACCTAAAATTTGCTTTTCTTTTGGGGTAATTTTCTCAAAAATTGGACGATTTTCTTCTTGTGTACCAGAAGTTTTTGCTAATAATTCATTAATAATTACTTCCGAAATTTCGGGTGGAAAGTATTTTCTTCCTTCCGAAACTACTTTTATTGCTTTTAATAGTTCTTCCTTGCCCGTATCTTTCAATAAATAACCGTTCGCTCCATTTTCCACGGATTTAATGATGTATTCTTTATTATGGTGCATTGAAAATATTAAGATTTTAACATCGGGATATTCCGCTGAAATGACTTTTGCGGCTTCTATTCCATTCATTTTGGGCATTGTCAAATCTAAAATAACCACATTAGGCATGAGGCTCTTTACTTTTTCGATAGCTTCTAAACCGTCCGATGCTTCGCCGATTACTTTAATGCCTTTTTCATCCTCCAAAAGCATTTTCATTCCTCGCCTCACAACATCGTGGTCGTCCGCTAATAAAATGGTAATTGTGTTCATGATTTATAAGTTTTATTGATGAGTTGTTGCAATGATAGAATGAGTGATACATTGATTGAATATTTTCAGTTCCCTCGAACTATTTTATTTCGGTATTTCAATTTTTATACTTGTTCCCTTTCCAATTTTTGACTCAATTTTAAACGTTCCATTTATTAATTCTGCCCGTGCTTGCATATTTTTCAAACCACTTCCTCCCATCTTATTTTTAACTGACTTTAAGTCGAAACCTTCACCATTATCTGAAATTGCTAATTTTACAAATAATTCATTATCAAGTAGTTGTATCTTTATTAAATTACATTTTGCATACTTTACTGCATTATGAATTGCCTCTTGCGTAATGCGATAAAGACTCGTTTCAATGGCTTCTGGCAAACGACTAACCTTTTCAGTTTGAAGATTAAAATTCATAATAGTAATTTTTGAAATCTGTTCCGTCAAAATTCTGATGGCAGGAACAACGCCAAAATCACTTAAAACCGAAGGAGCGAGACTAAACGAAACCGTCCGAGTTGCTTCAATTGTTTCTTGAATTAAAGATTGTAATTCATTAAATGATTTTTCCTGTTTTATATTCGTAAAATCAAAACTTTTAACCTTCTCACTGTGCAATCGTAAGCCCGTAAGCATCTGCCCAATACCGTCGTGGAGGTCAGCCGCTAATCGTTTTCGTTCTCCTTCTTGTCCTTCCATCAAAGAGGCTGCTCTTATTTTTTCCTCTGCCAATTGGAGTTTATATTTCTCTTCTGTTGCTTGAACTAAGGCTTTTTGAGTTTTTATCAATTCATCATTTGCTTGACGAAGATTACTTTCAGAATCAGTTAATTTTTTAATGACAAAACGGATATTATCTGCAATTGGTCTAAAAATAAAAGCCCCTTCTAAGATTAGAATTAAAAATAAAAGCGTGATTAAAAATATTTCAATATTCTTAATCATTTCCACTCTTTCTGTGGATTCTAAATCGTATTGCGTTACGATTTTATCCATATTTTTCAAAAAAATTCTCTCATTTGTAAGTATTTGATTTAGAGAGCTTTGTAATAATTCTTGCTGATTTTTTTCTGGTTTATCAATTAACTTACTAATCGTTTTTGCGTTCGATAAGACAACTCTGAAAACAGGTTCAATAGCTTGAAACATACTTTCAATTTTCGCACTATTTCTAACTTCAAAAGTACGCCCATCAGCTTGTAAATTCTTGTTTTTCAAAGCATAATGATTTGATTCCCAAAGCGAAATAATATCCTTAATATCTTGCGAATAATACTCAGCATCCACTTGAAAAATGGCTGGATTGCACAACAAAACCGCAGTTTTTGAAAGCTTTTGACTTAACATTCTTTGTCGCCCCGCAATGTTCACCACGTGCGAATCATCCAATAAAGAATTTAAGAAAACCTGAATCAACAATTGCCCAACAACCGACAACAACGCTACTCCCGAAAGAGCAATGATGTATAGGCGTGTAAGGCGGTTAAATATCTGATTATCAAGCATGTATTATTCTTCTAAACCCACAAAAATATCTCCATTTTCCACTTTCACAGGATAAGTTTTAATCATATAATCATCCCCACTCATACATTCGCCCGACTTCAAAGAAAAGGTCTTTTTATGAAACGGACAGGCAACTTTTGGTTCGGCTTCTATACCCGTAGAACCAATCATTCCCCTTGAAAGTGCCATTTGCTGACGGTGAGGACAAAGATTTTGTGTGGCATACCATTCGCCACGACGTGAGAAATTATAAATTGCCACCTGTTCGCCTTCAATCAAGGCACAAGCTCCACCATTTTCTGGAATATCGTCTGTATTGCACGCTAAATGCCACGTTATTGTTTGTTCTAAAACCATTTTTGAATATTTTGATTAACGAATATATTGTCTATGCGACTCAGTCTGAATTTGGATTCAGACAGAAAAATGAAAATCATTTCCATTCACCCGCTTTCACCATCTCCCGCATTGGCTCAAATTTCACATTTGGGTCTTTGATTTTTGGAGCATTTACGAAATGTGTAAAACGCTTACGCAATTCTGGATTTTCTACTACCTCTTTCCATTCGCATTTATAGGCTTCTACTAATAATTGCATTTCTGAATCCCAAGTTTCGCCCATACCCAAAACGTCATCAACTACCACCGTTTTGAGGTAGTTAATGCCTCCTTCCATTTTATCTAACCACGGAGCAGTTCGGGTTAGTGGTTCAGCCGTTTTGATATAAAACATTAGAAAACGGTCGATGTATTTCAAGCAAGTTGCTGAATCAATATCGGTCGCTAATAATTCAGCATGGCGAGGTTTTACGCCTCCGTTGCCGCATACATACAAGTTCCATCCTTTTTCTGTGGCAATAATTCCAAAGTCTTTTGATTGAGCCTCGGCACATTCACGAGTGCAACCCGAAACTGCTGATTTTAACTTATGGGGCGAACGCAAACCACGATAACGTTCCTCAACTTCAATGGCAAAACTGACGGCATCCTGTACCCCAAACCTGCACCAAGTTGAACCTACGCACGATTTTACGGTTCTCAAAGACTTCCCATACGCATGACCCGACTCAAAACCTGCGTTTACTAATAATTCCCAAATTTCTGGTAAATCTCCCACGTGAGCTCCGAACAAATCTATCCGTTGCCCACCCGTAATTTTAGTGTAAAGTTTATATTGCAAAGCAACTTGTCCAATCACAATCAATTTTTCGGGTGTAATTTCTCCGCCTGGAATCCTTGGAACAACTGAATACGTACCATTTTTTTGAATATTAGCTAAAAAACGATCATTGGAATCTTGGACGGTGGCATTACCTTTTTCCAAAATCATTTCGTTCCATAAACTGGCAATAATAGAAGCTACGGGCGGTTTACATAACTCACAACCATCACCGTGTCCAAGGTTATTCAAGACTTCATCGTAAGTTCTGTATCCCTTTATTTTCACTAAATCAAATAACTCTTGACGGGTATGATTAAAATGTTCGCAAATAACATTTCTCACAAAAACACCCTGCGACTTCATCGTTTCATTAATAAGGTCTTTTACCATTGGCACGCAACCTCCGCAACCTGTTCCTGCTTTCGTACATTTTTTGATGCCATCGAAAGTAGTAAATTTATTCTCAACGATTTCATGGCAAATTGCTCCTTTTGTAACGGCTTCGCAAGAACAAATTAAGGCTTCATCAGGCAATGCCATCACACCCGAACCTGCACTTTCTGCTCCGCCACGAGAACCTAACATTAAGTCTTCGGGGTTTTCGGGAAGAATGGTTTTGTTCTTGGTATTTTGTAATAACATATTATATTGCTCAGCATCACCAACCAAAATCCCTCCTAACAAATATTTACCATCATTAGAAATATTGATTCTCTTGTAAACCCCTTTTGCCGAATTTTCAAACACAATCGTTTGAGCATTAGGCTCTTGAATAAAGGCATCGCCAAAACTGGCAACGTCCACCCCGATGAGTTTTAGTTTGGTGGACATATCGAAGGGCGAGAAAACAGCCCCCCCCGCCCCCGAAGGCGGAACTTTAGACTCCGAATTTTCGATAAAATTGAACTGGAAAGCTCCCCCATCGGGGGCGGGGGCGACCGACGCTTCGGCTGTTAATTGCTTCGCTACAACCTCCGCCATTTCATACCCAGGAGCAACCAATCCATAAATCATTTGATGAGCCAAAGCACATTCGCCAATAGCAAAAATATTTGGGTCGGAGGTTTGCAAGGTATCATTTACCACAATTCCACCACGAAGACCTACTTCCAAACCTGCCACTTTCGCCACTTCGTCACGAGGTTTTATTCCTGCCGAAATCACGAGCATATCTACGTCCAAGCGAGAACCATCGGTAAATTGCATGAATTCAATCACGCCATTCCCTACAATTTCTTGGGTATTTTTATTCAAATGTATCTGTAAACCAAGCATTTCTAATTTGGCTTGAAGCACTCTCGAACCTGCTTCATCAATTTGTCTTGGCATTAATCTCGAAGCAAATTCTACTACGTGAACTTCTTTCAAACCTAAATCAAAAAGTGCCTTAGCGGCTTCCAGACCTAATAATCCTCCGCCAATTACCGCTCCTTTCGTTGCCTTGCGTGCGTGCGATTGCATCAAATCTAAATCTTCGATGGTTCTGTAAACAAAAACGCCATCTTTCTCAACCCCAGGAATTGGTGGCACAAAAGCCCCTGAACCCGTTGCCATAACTAAATAGTCGTAGCTTTCAACGATTCCATGATGCGAACGAACCGTTTTTGCTTCACGGTCAATATCTACAATTGGGTCGGATAATATTAAGCGGATTCCGTTTTCGGCGTACCATTCGGCTGATGCCATAGTCAAATCTTCGACTGTTTTTCCTGCAAAATATTCTGAAAGATGCACACGGTCGTAGGCGGGACGAATTTCCTCACCAAATACGATAATTTCACATTGCTTGGAAACGTCTTTATTTACCAGTTTTTCGCAAAACTTGTAACCCACCATTCCGTTCCCCACGACGACGATTTTTTTCATTTTTTAGATTTTTGGTTTACGAATCCTGTGCTACAAGTAAAAACTAAGCATTTATCACTATATCAAGATAAAATTTTACTATTTAATAATTGTACTTAACCAATAACCTATTTTCGATGATTCTACTAAAAAATCAATATTTACAGTTCAAATTTAAACCTAAAAAATCATATTTTACAATTATTTTAAAAAATTTAACAAAAAAATTAACTTATATTTTGGTTATTGACATTTTTTAATAACATTTGTATCGAAATCAACACTAAGTATTTCCATTTAGTAAAAAATAGAGTATAATATCTTATAATATGAATATTCCAAGATTAACTTTAATTGGTGCAGGTCCAGGAGATATTGAACTGATAACCTTAAAAGGAATAAGAGCCATCAAATCTGCGGATATAATCTTATACGATGCCCTTGCCAATCAAGAACTTTTGGAGTATGCTCGTCCTGATGCTTTAAGGATTTATGTTGGAAAGAGATTAGGCAAATACGTTTATACACAAGAAGAAATAAATCAAAAAATCGTCTATTTAGCTTTGGAATATGGTCATGTAGTAAGACTAAAAGGTGGCGACCCATTCGTATTCGGAAGAGGTTTTGAAGAAATAAAATACGCTAAAAAATTTAATATTGAATGTGGAGTTATCTCGGGCGTAACGTCTGCCATCGCTGCACCTGCATCCGTAGGCATACCCGTAACGAGTAGAGGGTATGCAGAAAGTTTTTGGGTAATAACGGGTACAACCAAATCAGGAAAATTATCAAAGGATATTGAATTGGCAGTACAATCAACGGCAACCGTAGTGATTTTGATGGGCATGAGCAAATTGGCTCAAATCTGCGAAATCTTCGCTTTTAATGGGAAAGGAGATACGCCAATGGCAATTATCCAAAATGGAACTCGTGAAAATGGCAAGACAGTTATTGGCACAGTTTCAAGCATTATTGAAAAAGCGAGCGAAGAAAAAATCACAAATCCAGCAGTGATAATTATTGGGGAGGTAGTCAGGTTACACCCTGATTTTGTATCAAATATGAGTATCAAATATGAATACCGTTAGAATAAAAAAAGCCCGAACAAGATGGGGTCTCGTTCAGGCACAAATTGATCAAACTCTGTTATAAATTTTCACAATTAATTACAAAAGTATGAAAAAAATTGACACTTTAAAATTAGCCTTGGTTTTATTTTTGAGTATTTATACTCAATTAAATATAAAGGCACAGTTCACATTACAGGGGCAATTGAGAACCCGAACAGAAATCAGAAACGGGCTTGGTAATTTGGTTCCGAACGATTCTAAAACAGCCGCTTTCACGTCGCAAAGAACCAGACTAAATTTTGGGTATAAATGGGACAGGGTTGTTTTTGGTGCATCCGTTCAAGATGTTAGAGTTTGGGGACAAGATGCTTCGTCTATTTCTACTAATGATGGTAATAGATTGATGTTGCACGAAGGTTGGGCAGAAGTTACGCTCGCCAATAAAGCCGATACAACGTTGAAGTTCAGGGTATTAGACTTATTGACTATCAAAATAGGTCGCCAAGAATTGATTTATGATGATGTTCGTTTAATCGGCAATTTGGATTGGTTACAACAAGCACGCCGCCATGACATGGTATTATTGAAAGCGGTTCACAAAGGTTGGCAAGTGGATTTAGGCTATGCCTTCGGACAAAATTCTGATGCTTTCGGGGTAACTGGAACAGCTTATGTGCCAGCCAACTTAAACGCTTTCACCCGTACTTCTACGGGAACGTTAGTCCCTACACCCGCAGGAATTATTCCTCTGACCGTAGGCGGTGGCATCGGAACAAATTCTGTGAAAACGGGTGGAGCTTTGGCTTGGGTCAATCCACCTTCAACCAATGGTGCTTCTCAGGATTACAAGTCTTTCAAGAGTCTTTATATCAGTCGTAGATTCAACCAAACTAAGTTTTCGGGTTTGCTTTTCCAAGATGATTTCTCGGCATATCGCCTTGATTCTGTGGGAAATGCCACCACAGGTTATGTTTATGGAAGAAGATTTGTGCCAATAGGTACAGCAGATCCGCTTTTTAATGAAAGTTTAAGAAGTCGCACAACTTACGGTTTGATGATTAACCACACGTTGGGGAATGCCTCTGGTTTTGGCAAAATCGCTCTTCAAGGTGCGTATTACGGACAAACGGGCACCGACCGTGAAGGAAATGATATGGATGCCTATCACTGGATGGCTGCGGCTACTTACCAAAAAAGTAAATGGGCATTCACTCTGGGGTATGAGGTTCTTTCGGGTAATGATGGAATAAGTGCCACTAATAATTACAAGGCATCAACAGGCAAAAATAACCGCTTTGACCCATTGTACGGAACCCCACACCGCCACTGGGGATATATGGACTACTTCTACGTAGGCACAAACTCACCCGCAGGAGGTTTGAATAACGGTTATTTGAAAGCAAAATACACAGGGAATACTTTAACGTTTGGGGTTGATTATCACTCATTTGCTTTAAATAAAATCACAACAAAGGGTGACGGTACGCTATTACCAAACGCTGATTTAGGAAACGAAATTGACTTTTTGTTGAATTACAACATGAATAAATTTACCAACTTAGAATTAGGCTATTCAGTAATGATGGCAACTGATAATATGACTTTTGCCAAAGGACAGGCTATGACCGATGCGGCAGCCGCTAATTTCAACAAAACTGGAACTTGGTTATACTTAATGATTAACATTCGTCCTGACTTTTTTTACGCAAAACCTGTGGCGATTAAATAACAATTATCAGTAAACAGTTACGGAACTATCTACTTATTGACAGTTATCAGTAAAACAAGTAGAAGGCATCAATAAATAATTTAGAATTACATATATACTGGTAATCAATAACTGTTTACTGATAATTGCTAACTGTTCCAAAACCTTCGATGGAGGTCGAATTTTGGAGGTATTTATTAAACATTTAAACAAAAAATCATGCAAACTCTGTTAAAAAAATCTGTATCATTTTTGTGCCTTATGGTGCTTCTGACTGTCATTTCCTCTTTTAAAAGTACACCGCCAGCAAAGAAAATTAAATTAGGATTTATTCCATTGACTGACTGTGCTCCGTTGGTAGCCGCCAAAGAATTAGGTCTTTTCGCCAAATATGGTGTTGATGTTGAACTTTCAAAAGAAGCCTCTTGGGCAAATATTAGAGATAAAGTATTGAATGGAGAATTGGACGGAGCTCACTGTCTGTTCTCAATGCCACTTTCGGTTTATACAGGTATCGGTGGAAAGGCAGGTTCAGAAATGAAAATTGCGATGGTTTTGAACAACAACGGACAAGCCATTACGCTATCAAAAGATTTCTGTGGATTAGTTGGTTTTAAAGAAGTTGGAAAAGCTGCCGCTGCTGTTAAGAACGTACAAGGAAGAAAAGAAGTAACTTTTGCGATGACCTTTCCAGGTGGAACGCACGATATATGGTTGAGAAATTGGATGGCAGCCGCTGGAATTAACCAAAAATCAGTAGGTATCATCACAATTCCACCACCACAAATGGTTGCCAATATGCGAGTAGATAACATGGAAGGTTTTTCTGTTGGTGAACCTTGGAATGGTGTTGCGGCAGCACAAGGCATAGGATTCACGCACCTTGCTTCTCAGGATATTTGGAAACACCACCCAGAAAAAGCCTTGGTAGTAAATTCAGAATTTGCGGCTGGAAATAAAGAAGATTTGAAAAATGTAATGAAGGCAATTATCGAAGCCTGTAGATGGTTGGACGTTATGAGCAATCGTAAAAAGGCAGCAACTTGGCTTACAAAACCTTATTATGTAAATGCTCCATTAGCCGCTATTGAATCACGTTTATTAGGCTCAAATGATTTGGGATGCGATTTGGGTGTACAAAAATACAAAGACGATTACATGACTTTTTATAATAATGGAGTCGTTTCAACCCCTCGTAAATCTCATGCCATGTGGTTTTTAGCTCAATATGTTCGATTCGGAATGTTAAAAACTGAACCAAATTACAAAGCAATCACAGAAAAATTAATTTTGGATGATTTGTTTGCCGAAGTAGCCAAAGAAATGTCAGTGCCTGTTCAAGCGGACATGAAAGCCTTTAAAACTACGTATGATGTCAATTTTGATCCAGCCAATATTAATGATTATTTGAAAGCGACTAAGAAGTAGGTAGTAGTTATAAGGTATGAGGTAGATTAAAATTACAACCTTATACCTTATACCTCATAACTAATAACAATCATGAAAAAGATAACAACAAACATCGCTTATTTCCTCGGAAGTATGGCAATCCTAATCGGAATTTGGCAATTAATATCAATCATTACCAAATCCGAAATTCCTGGTCCAGTTTCAACATGGGCAGTTTTTAAGGAATTAATGGCTGAACCTTTTTACGATCGTGGTCCAAACGACAAGGGAATCGGCAACAATTTAATGAGTTCTATCGGAAGGGTTTTTACAGGTTTTGCCTTGGGAAGTATCATCGCAGTTCCAATGGGAATGTTGATGGGGTCTTCTAAAATAGGAATGAGTTTATTGAACCCAATCGTTCAGATTTTAAAGCCCGTTTCGCCTTTGGCTTGGTTTCCATTAGGACTTTTAGCCTTCAAAGATTCAGGCGGAGCAACCATTTTTATCATTGCAATTACTTCATTGTGGCCAACCGTTATTAATACCGCTTTCGGGGTTTCAAGCATTCCCCAAGACCATAAAAACGTAGGAAAAGCCTTTGGATTTTCAACCTGGAAATATTTGACAAAAATCGTCATTCCGTACTCATTACCTCACATTTTCACAGGTCTACGCCTTTCAATCGGTATTGCATGGGTTGTAATCGTGGCGGGAGAAATGCTCTCAGGCGGCGTAGGAATCGGATTCTTTGTGTGGGATAGCTGGAACGGTTTATCTCTCGAAAAAATTCTTGTTGCAATCCTAATCATCGGAGGCGTAGGATTATTGTTAGACAAAGGATTTAATGCTTTACAAAATTTATTTTCTTGGGAGTAAACGTACTTCGAGCGTTGAGGAACTATTTGTCTGGACTGGGATTTATATGATTTATGGATTTTGGGGATTGATATTCGATGAAAAAATCCATAAATCCATAAATCTGACGAATCCAAATTCAGATTAATGACTTCTGAATACATATCAAAACCTTAAAAAACATGACAACATTAGAAAATTCAATCAAATACGTTGATTCAGCGAGTGACTTTCATAAAATAAATAGTACCGAAACGGCAGTAAGTATCAAAGATATTACCGTTTCGTTCAAAGGTTCAAAAGGAACTTTCACTGCCATCAAAGACATAAATCTTGACATCAAAAGGGGCGAAATCGTAGCCCTCATTGGTCATTCAGGTTGCGGGAAATCTACTTTGATGAACACCATTTCGGGCATGGTTGCTCCTTCGCAAGGAGAAGTAATCGCTAACGGAAACATCGTGACAGGTCCAGGACCAGATAGAGGAATTGTTTTCCAAAACTACTCCTTGTTGCCTTGGTTGACGGTTTATAAGAATATTTACGAAGCCGTTGATTCAGTTTTCAAGGAAAAAACGACCATCGAAAAGCATGAATTAGTGGAGGAAAACCTGAGGATGGTAAATCTTATTCAGCACAAAGACAAATTGCCTGGACAATTGTCGGGAGGAATGAAACAGCGTGTTGCCATTGCCCGTGCCTTCGCCATCAACCCAACTATTTTGTTGTTAGACGAACCCTTCGGAGCGTTGGATGCCCTCACAAAAGGCTCGATGCATATTGAATTATTAAAATTGTGGAATTTGGATAATCGTAACAAGACCATCGTCATGGTTACGCACGATATTGAAGAAGCCATTTTTTTATCGGATAGAGTGGTTGTGATGAACAACGGACCCGAAGCAACAATCAAGAAAATTGTGGACATCAATTTACCAAGACCAAGAAACAAAAAAGACATCGCTCACGACCCTGAGTATGTACGGGTTCACGATGAATTATTGAATTTGTTATTTGATAAATTCTCAATTGAGGATTAGTGCAACCACATAGTTAAGATAGGTTACATAGAAAATTGGCAACCACATAGATAGTATTAAGTGACATAGAAAAGGAGGAAAATAATAGTTTTCTCCTTCCCTATGTTTTCTATCTTGTTTATGTGGTTGCAAAAACAAAAAACCCGAAGATATTAACTTCGGGTTCTGCACCTAAACAAAATGGCGGTCGTGGTCAGGTATGAAATTGGAAATGGTCAAGTACTGTTCTGGAAGATGGCAGTCTTCCAGCGTAGTCCAAATATGTGGCGGTAATTTGGATACGAAAGTTATTTTACTTTATTGAACTCGCTTTTTCTGTAACAAACAAAAAGGATTATACTTGCTTATGCAAGAAATGTGCAAAATAAAATTGGGAAATTTATTTTCATACGGTGGAGCATACCTACGTACATAGAAAAATAATTTATTTACGAAGAAAAATGATGTTCATCGAATAAAACAAAAAATGATGTATTCAAAATTAAGTAAACATAAAGACTCATAAACAAAAAAATCGAACGCTTGGCGGTGCATTACGGGTCAAAATGAGACAAATTCTAATTATCCCCATCTCAAATATTTAAGCAGTTAGTATATGATAAACGACTTGAAAACTATAAAGTTACACAATTCTGTTAATTAATTATCTAAAAATGAGCAACTTACCTTATGATAAGAAGTTTAAGTCCACATGTTCTTACTGTGGTGTTGGCTGTGGAGTCGAAGTTACAGACTTGGGAAATGGTAAAATTCATGTGGAAGGGGATAAAGACCATCCTTCCAGTAAGGGAATGCTTTGCTCGAAGGGAATGAATTTGCATTATACCGTAAATGATAAATCGGATAGACTACTTTACCCCGAAATGCGGTTCAATCGCAATATGCCTCTCCAAAGAGTTTCGTGGGATACTGCCCTTGACCGCACCGCCGCAATCTTTAAAACATTCATTCAAAAATATGGTCCCGATTCCGTAGGCTTTTATGTTTCTGGACAGTGTTCTACCGAAGAATATTACATTATTAATAAACTCATCAAAGGTTTTATTGGCTCAAATAATATTGATACCAACTCTCGTTTGTGTATGTCCTCAGCGGTGGTGGGTTACAAACTCACTCTGGGCGAAGATTCTGTACCCGTATGTTATGACGACATCGAACTGGCAGATTGTTTCTTCGTAACAGGGGCAAATCCTGCTTGGTGTCACCCCATTATTTGGCGGAGAGTAGAGGCACATAAACAAGCAAATCCTAACGTAAAAATTATCGTAATTGACCCCAGACGTACCCAAACGGCTTCTCAGGCAGATTTACATTTACAAATTCATCCAGGGACAGACATCGTCTTGACCAATACCATCGGCAGAATTTTAATTGAAAATAACTGGATTGATCAAGACTTTATAGCTAACCACACAGATGGTTTCGAGGCTTACCGTGAGCAAATTTTCACCAGAACGCTCACGGAAGCCGCAGAAATTTGTGGCATATCAGCAAGTGATATTCAATTGGCGGCACAATATATCCACGAATCAAAAGGTTTTTTGTCGATGTGGACGATGGGCTTAAACCAGTCGGTGGTGGGCGTAAATAAAAACCTCTCACTCATTGATTTACACTTGATTACGGGCAGAATTGGCAAGGAAGGAAACGGACCTTTTTCACTCACGGGACAACCAAATGCCATGGGTGGGCGTGAAGTTGGGGGGCTTTCAAATATGCTTCCCGCCCACCGAGATTTACTGAATCCTGCTCATCGTGAGGAAGTTCAAGCGTTTTGGGGCGGTACAAAAATTTCGGATAAACCAGGTTTCTCGGCAACTGAAATGTTCCAAGCCCTTGCGGACGGTCGCATGAAGGCAATTTGGATTGTTACGACTAATCCAATGGTGAGTTTGCCCGATTTGAATATGGTTGAAAAGGGTTTACAAAATGCCAAATTCGTGGTAGTTCAAGATATTTCTAATCGTTCTGATACGGTAAAATATGCCGATGTGGTTCTTCCTGCGGCAGCTTGGGCAGAAAAAGATTCTGTTTTCACCAATTCAGAAAGAAGAATTACACTTCTTCCAAAAATCATAGATGCTCCTGGCGAAGCCTTGGATGATACTGAAATTATCAAAAGATTTGCCGAAAAAATGGGCTTCGGAGAATCATTTGATTATCTGAATAATAGTGAGATATATGATGAACACGTTCTTTCAACGAAGGGGACGAATATTGATATTTCGGGGATAAGTTATGAGTATTTTAAAAAAAATAGGAGTCACCAATGGGGCAGCACCCTAACGCCCGAAGGGGGAACTTTTGACACGAAATTGGGGTCCAAATCGGACTCGAAAGCTCCCCAATCGGGGGCGACCGACGCTTCGGGGGCTGTTCGTTTATTTACTGATTTCAAATTCTACACCCTAAACCAACGTGCAAAAATTCACGCTGTACCAGATGAAAACTTATCGGAAAAACTTAATGAAGATTTTCCATTAATCCTCACAACAGGGCGTATTCGTGACCAATGGCATACGATGACCAAAACGGGAAAGGTTAATAAATTGAATCAGCATATTGCTCAACCATACATCGAAATTCATCCGAAAGATGCAGAAGCAAGAGGAATTAAAGAAGGACAAGTTGTTGAAATTGAGACGATTAGAGGCAAAAACCAAGTAAAATCTCAACTAACAGAAGACATTAAACAAGGCGTTTGTTTTATGCCAATGCACTTCGGAAAAATATTGGGAAGTGCTTTTGGAAGAACAAATAGCCTTACAAATACATTAGTTGACCCACGTTCCAAAGAACCAGATTTCAAGTTTTCAGCCGTTCAGATTCGAGCATATATCAAACCTGTTGAAAAAATTATTATCATCGGGGCAGGTTCTGCGGGATTAGGCTTTATCAATTCATACAGAAACTTAAACAAAACCGATGAAATCCACGTGTTTTCAAAGGAAATATATCCATTTTATAATCGTGTAATGTTGCCAGATTATATTTCGGGAGTGCAGAATTGGGAGCAATTAGTCAAACTCCGTGAAGACCAATTCACGGAAGCTAATATTCTGGTTCATAAGGGTTTAGAGATTGTAAATATTGATAGAAAAAATAAAGTTGTCATAGATTCAAACGGAGACGAACACGCTTACGACCGCCTGATTTTGGGCATGGGTTCACGGGCTTTTATGCCGCCATCCATTCCCAAAATTCCAGGTATTTTCAATATGCGTTCACGTTTAGATGCCGATAGTTTGATGCCCTTCCTAAATACCGAGAATTCGAAGGCATTGATAGTGGGCGGCGGATTATTAGGTTTAGAATTAGCCGCTTCTCTCCGTGAAATAAATGTGCAGGTAACTATCGTTCAACGTATCAGCCGTTTTATGGATAGACAATTAGACCAATTGGGTTCTGATTTATTGCATGAAGAAATCGTTAATCTGGGCGTTGATATTTATTACAATGATGAAGTTGCCGCTTTTTACGGCACAGAAAAATTTGAAGGCGTACGATTAAAGTCTGGTAGAAAAATTGAAGCTCAAATTGCTGTTTTTGCCATCGGAACTTCGCCAAATGTAGAGATTGCTCGTGCTTGCGGATTGGAAGTTAATCGTGGCGTGGTCGTGAATGATTATCTCCAAACCTCCGACCCAGATATTTTTGCGGCAGGAGAAATTGCTCAATGGCGTGGCGAAATGTGGGGAATCACTACCGCCGCCGAACAACAAGCTGATACGATTGCGAAATATATTGCGGGCGATTGGGCGAGTTATTACAAAGGTTCGCTTTCCGTAAATATCATGAAAATTCAAGGCGTACAATTATGCTCAATGGGCATGATTGAAACACCAAAATCGTCTGATTATGAGGAGATTACGTTTATTGACAAAGCAAAAAGGTATTACAAAAAATGTATTATTCACAATGATAAATTAGTCGGTGCAATCTTAATTGGTGATAGGACTGAGTTCTTGGAATTCAAGGATTTAATTGCCAATGGAATTGAATTATCCGATAAAAGATTAGAATTGTTAAGAAGTGGTAAAAAGTCTGACCCAGTGATGGGCAAGTTAGTTTGTTCTTGTAATAACGTGGGCGAAGGAAATTTAAAAGCCTGTATTTC
>JAYVRF010000199.1:0-14269 GCA_043756925.1 Arcicella sp.
CAATATTTTGGTAAAGTGCCTTTACATTTAACGCCCGTAACGGTTAGGCAAGAGGCTGCGTTGCCTTTAGCATCAGTTGAAGACGTTTACGCACAAATAATCAAGGATGCCACACAAGCTTCTACTTTTTTATTGCCAAAATCAAAGCAAGAAGCGGGAAGAGTAACTTCTGGTTCCGCAAAAACTTTATTAGCGAACGTTTATATCATTCAGAAAAAATGGGCGGAGGCTGAAAAAGTTGCCAGAGAGGTCATTACAAGTGGAGATTATAGTTTAATGGTCGGTTATGAAAATGCTTTTTCGACAAATACTGCCAATAAAAACAATCAAGAATCAGTATTTGAAGTACAGTTTTTAGAAGGTTCTGCGGGTTTAAATGGAAGTGTAATTTACAATTTTCTACCCCGCCCAATGACTCCCGAAGAGTTAAAACCTATAACTGGAACATTCAACCCTCAACCGCTTACGGGAGAAGGCAACAATGCCCCAACTCCCGATGTCATTGCAGCTTACGAAACGGGTGATTTGAGAAAAGATGCTTCAATTGCCTATGTGACCATAAGCGGAAGTTTGAGAGCTAATAAGGTTTTTCCTTACATAAAAAAGTTTGCAAAAACTCATTCATTACATGGAAATACTGGAAATAATTGGCCCATTTATCGTTATTCGGAAGTACTATTGTATTTAGCAGAAGCCTTAACGGAGCAAAATAAAGTTTCGGAAGCTGCTCCATTTCTAAATCAAGTTCGTACAAGAGCTGGTCTTGGAGCCTCAAAAGCGGTTTCACAAACTGAAATGCGTAATGCAGTTTATCAAGAAAGAAGAGTGGAGTTAGCTTTTGAAAATAAACGCTGGTTTGATTTAGTTAGAACAGGCAGAGCAATTGATATAATTACGGCTTATGGAAAAAGGATTAAAGCAAATCCAGTAGATTATTATTATCCAGAAGGAGCAACAGTTCGGAGTAACGCTTTTTCTAATATTAGTTTATTATATGGTCTTCCAGCCGATGAAGCAACATTGACTCCTTATTTTTAATGCTTTTTATTTAGTTAATTCATTAGTAAAAAAAATACTGACTTGTAAGATTTTCAAAACCCTTGCAGGTCGGTACTGTAAAAGGAATACAATTTATTATTTTTATCATATTAAGAATGAATTATTTTCTTATGAAACCTGTTTGAACTCATTCATTAATATATAATGCTATCAACAAAATTAATTTGCAAAACCAAGAATATTATGTTTACTAAAAGTTTAATGATCAAACTCTTCTTTGTTGTAATTGCCGTTCTTGCAATTGCTTCATTTATTCCTGTCAGAACCACAGAGCCTTCAAAAGCAGGAATTGAAAGTCCAAAAGTTGAAAAACTAAAACTATCCGATGGATTTAAAGCTGAACACCTTTACAGTCCCTCAGAAAATAAATACGGCTCCTGGGTTTCCATGACTTTTGATGACAAAGGTCGAATGATTGTATCTGACCAATATGGTTCACTATTCCGTTTGAAAATTCCTGCGATTGGTGTGGAAAATCAAAAAACAGAAATTGAAAAATTGAATATTGGGAAAGTTCCTAACATTGATACATTGGGTATGGGCTACGCACACGGGCTTTTGTACGCCTTCAATAGCCTTTACGTGATGATTAATAACGGGAAAAATAATAAGGAATTTACTCGCAAAAGTGGATTGTATCGGCTTCAAGATACGGATAATGACGATCAATATGACAAACTTACACTTTTGAAAGAACTCGTTGGTGAAGGTGAGCATGGTCCTCATAGTATTGTTTTATCGCCCGATAAACAATCCCTGTACGTTATTTTAGGAAATCATACCGATATTCCTCCTTTGGATTCTTATCGTTTACCGTCCAACTGGCAAGAAGATAATTTATTTCCCTTAATCAAAGACCCTCGTGGTCACGCCAACGACCGTTATGCACCAGGAGGGTGGATTGCAAACCTCGACCCCGAAGGGAAAAAATGGGAATTATTTAGTGCAGGTTATAGAAATGCCTTCGATATGGCATTCAATGAAGTTGGAGATTTGTTTGTGTATGATGCCGATATGGAGTGGGATTTTGGTTTGCCTTGGTATCGCCCAACTCGAATTTGTCATGCTACAAGTGCCAGCGAATTTGGATGGAGAACGGGTAATAGTAAATGGTCGCCAACATTTCCTGATAATTTGCCACCAGTAATTAATATCGGACAAGGTTCGCCAACGAATTTATTACATTTAAAAGATGCAAAATTTCCTGCAAAATACAAAAGCACTCTCTTGGCTTTTGATTGGAGTTTTGGAATTATTCATGCAGTACATCTAAAACCTTCGGGTTCAACGTATTCTGGTGAAAGAGAAGAGTTTTTATCAGGATTACCTTTGCCGTTAACTGATGGTGTAATTGGTCCTGACGGTGCTTTATATTTTTTAACGGGTGGTCGTAAATTAGAGTCGGATTTATACCGAGTTTCTTACGCAGGCAATGAAAACACTGCCTCAGTTGCTCCAAAACCCATTAATTCAGCTAATATACTAAGAAGAAGTTTAGAGCAATATCATACGGGCGAACCAAATAAAGTAGCAGTAAAAGTCGCTTTCCCATACCTAAATAATCCAGATAGATTTATTCGATATGCCGCACGTTTAGCAATTGAACATCAACCCGTGAGCGAATGGGAAGGCTTAGCGTTGAACGAAAAAGACCCAACAGCACAAACGCAAGCATTAATTTCTTTAATTAGAATGGGTAAAGGAGATAAGAAAAACGAAATATTAAACGCACTTCTACGAATTAATTTCAAGAGTTTAACTCAACCTAAACAATTGGATTTATTACGGGCTTTTGAGTTGGCTTTTCTCCGAATGGGACAACCCGAAATACCTTTAAAAAATAAAATCATTGCTTATTTAAACCCACTTTATCCAGCAAATTCCGCCCATTTAAACCGTTCATTAAGTAAGGTTTTGATTTATTTGGATGCACCAGAAGCCGTTGCAAAAACACTTAAGTTAATGGACGTGAAAATCGAGCCAGGGAGTAATGAATTAAATGTTGAAACTGCCACTGCTTCAAGCGATTTGATTTTAAGAAACCCACAATACGGGGCTGATATTGCTGCGATGTTAGCAAAAATACCGCCTGCCCAACATACGTATTACGCAACAATGTTAAGTTTGGCAAAAGTTGGTTGGACTCCTACATTACAAGATAAATATTTCAAATGGTATTACGATGCCTTTGGATATAAAGGCGGTAGAAGTTATGTAGGATTTTTAGATAGAGCAAGGAAATTGGCATTAAAAAACGTACCAGAGGGCAAGAGAGCATATTTTGATAAATTATCGGGGGCAGAGAGATTAAGTAAAAATGGTAATGAATTGATTTTATCATCCGCACCAAAAGGTCCTGGTGGATATTGGAAATTAGAAACTGCCCTCCCTCTCATTGAAAATGGTTTAGCAAATCGAAATTTTGACCAAGGAAAAGCCATGTATTCTGCGACTACTTGCAAAATGTGTCACGCCATGCGAGGCGAAGGTGGTGCGATTGGTCCAGATTTGACTCAGTTGGGAACTCGATTTTCTTCAAAAGATATGTTAGAATCAATTATTCATCCTGATAAAACAGTTTCTGACCAATACGCTGCAACGCATTATAGCCTTAAAAATGGCAGTTCAATTGTGGGAAGATTAATTAATGAAGATAAAAATTATTATTACGTTTCTCAAAATCCCTACTCGCCAGAAGTATTAGAAAAAGTGTTAAAAAAGAATGTGGTTTCAGCTAAATACTCTTCCGTTTCCATCATGTTTGGCGGGTTGATTAATAGTTTAAATGCGGATGAAATGAAGGATTTAATGGCGTATTTAATGGCGGGTGGAAATGATAAAAATCCAATGTTTTCGACAACAAAAACTGAGGTTAAAAAAGATGGGAAGTGATAATTAGTATTAGAAAAAATTAGTGAATTCCATTTAATTGACAATTAAAAATTGTGTGAATTTACGTAACATAGACCTTAGTCTGTACATTGTAGCACGTAACACAGACTGAAGTCTGTGTTACGTAAAAACAGAATCGTCAAATATTAAAGATAATTACTTGTGTGTGAGATAATATGTAAAATCATACCCTAAACTTTACCTCAATGAACCCAAAAAATAAAGCACCTTACTGGCAAATTGGTTTACTAATTATTGCCATTTCCATCGGCTGTAAAGTCTCCAATTCAAGTCAAAATGAAAAAGGATTTGTCGATATTTTTGATGGGAAAACCCTAAATAATTGGGAAGGTGACCCAATATACTGGCGAGTTGAAAATGGAAATTTAGTAGGTGAAATCACACCTCAAACACTTCTAAAAACCAATTCATTTATTACGTGGAAAGGAGGAGAACCCGCAAATTTTGAGTTAAAAGGCGAAGTCAATATTACTGAAAAAGGAAATTCAGGAATTAATTACCGAAGTGAAAAATTATCCGATATTCCATTTGCTTTGAAAGGTTATCAGGCTGATATTGACGGAGCAAACCGTTATACAGGACAAAATTATGAAGAACGTGGCAGAACAACTTTGGCTTATCGTGGACAAATAACGAATATAAATCCACAATCAGTCAGTATGAAGCCCGAAGATGTAAGGGCGAAAGTTAAAAATAATGCTTGGTCAGATTTAAAAATTGTAGGAACATTAGGTAGTTCAGATTCCTTAAAAACTAAAATTAAAAGTCAAGACTGGAATTCATTTCATTTAATCATTAAAGGCAATCGTTTACAACATTTTATCAACGGTATTTTGATGAGTGATGTAACTGATAATGATGCAGTTAACGGAAAACTAAAAGGTATTCTTGGCGTGCAAGTTCACGTGGGACCAGCCATGAAAGTTCAGTACAGAAATTTACGTTTGAAACAGTTATAATATGAATAAAATAGGTTTTAATGTTTTGGCATGGTCGGCTGGAGTTTCCGAAGATTTATTCCCTATTATTGAACGATTAAAATTGATTGGGTATGATGGTGTTGAATACTTTATCGGTTCACCTGATGAATCCGAATATAAACGTTTAGGGAATTATTCACAAGAAGTGGGTTTGGAAGTAACTGCCGTAACGGTTGTAAATCCAGAAGCAAACCCCATTAGTGATTCTGCAAGGATCAGAACAAAAGGACTTGACCGCCTCAAATGGTCAATTGACCGTGCTTTTGATTTGAATGCTCAAATTCTTTGTGGACCTTTTCACTCGGCTCATGCTCATTTTTTAGCTCATCCAGCCCTTGAAGAAGAATATAAATGGAGTTCAGAAATTTTGCACCAAGCGGGAGAACACGCAAAACAAGCCAACGTAACCTTAGCCTTAGAAGCTCTCAATCGTTTTGAATGTTATTTGTGCAATACGATGGAGCAATTATCAAAATTGGTAAAAATGGTAAATCATCCCAACGTGAGAGCCATGTTTGATACGCATCACGCCAATATTGAGGAAAAAAAATACCTCCAAGCCATTCAAACTATTTCTCCATTTTTGAGCCACGTACATATCAGCGAAAACGACCGAGGAACGCCAGGCGATGGTCACATTCCTTTTGATGATGCTTTTTCGGCTTTGGCAAGTGTTAATTACAAAGGATGGCTAACGATTGAGGCTTTTTCAAGAAATGATCCTGATTTTGCGAATGCCATCAACGTTTGGCGTGAATATAACGACCCGTGGCACATTGCTGAAAATGGTTTGAAATTTATTAAAGAAATGTGTTTGAAGCACTCTCTCTAACACAAAACAAAATTAAATGAATGACTTTTGGAAGGATAAGATTTCTAATGTTGCCCAATTGGGCGGTATTGAAACCTCCATTTTAGATAATGGTGCGGGCAAAGGCGTCAGGATTGCTTGGATAAATACGGGAACTGGTTTACGGTATAAAGTGCTGATTGACAGGGCAATGGATATTTCAGATGCCTTTTATAATCAACACAGTTTGGCTTGGCTAAGTCATAATGGCGTAACTCCACCTCAACCTTTTTCAGATAAAGGAATTGATTGGTTACGAACTTTTAATGGTGGACTTTTAACCACTTGCGGATTAACCCACGTGGGCGGACCAGAATCAGATGAGTTTGGAGAAAGGGGAATTCACGGACATATTTCCAATATTCCTGCCGAGATAGAATCCATCATTCAACCAGATCCTTTGATGGGTAAAATGAGGATGAGTATTACTGGAATTATTCGAGAATCAAGGATATTTGGACCAAGTTTAGTTTTAAGAAGAACCATTTCAAGCACGTTGGGAGAAGCCAGCATCCGAATTCATGATGAAGTAATTAATTACGGAAATACCCCTGCCCCACTCATGATTCTTTATCATTTCAATTTTGGTTATCCTTTAGTTGATGAAGGAACAGAAATATTGTGGGAAGGGACTTGGAAACCCCGTTTTGGAGAAGAAAATGCCAAGATATTTAAAGAAGGTAATAATTTTAAAAAATGCCCCTCTCCTATTGTCGACCATCTTAGCTCGGGTGAAGAAGTTGCATTGATTGACCCTATTGCTAATGATGAAGGAATGTGTAGTTGCGGATTATACAATTCAAATATCAACTTAAAGGTCGAATTAAATTTTAACAAAATTCAATTACCAACTTTAACAAATTGGCAACATTGGGGTAAAAATGAATACGTAACTGCCTTAGAACCAGGTACTAACTACCCAATTGGGCAATCGAAGGCAAGGAAAAATAATGAATTAATCTTTTTAGTTCCTTTTGAAAAACGAGTTTTTGATTTGGAGTTAAAGGTAAGTTAATAGTAGAAAACTATACTTTTTGAAAAGTAAAACAGATTTCCAACCTATCACATAGTTCTTTTGACAGATTGAAAACCTATCCTATTTTAACCATTAGAACAAAAAATATTTCAAATAATACCAAAAAACAAACTATGTCAAATTTAAGTATAGCTCAAAAAGCCTTAACACAAGGACAAGGTATTTTAAGATTAGCCCCCACTTGGGTTCCACGCTCATTTTGTGTGCCTGGACGCAGAATAAAACTGCATCCAGACGATTATTATGTGCTTGGCGGTGTCCGTGGAGGCATTGATGAACGTTGGTTATCATCAACAACCCCCGCAAAAAATGGTCCTTTGACGGGTGAAAATGAAGGATTAAGTTTTATTATTTTTAATAATGGCGACTCAGAGGAACGGATACTTTTGAAAGATGCCATTGACGAACTTAAAGGTGAAATCATTGGGGATAGACTTTGGAATGAGCATAAAAGTTGGGCGATGTATTCCAAATTTTTTGATAACATGGGACCTTTACCCCATCATATTCACCATAATGACGAACACGCTGCAAAGATTGGACAACTCGGCAAACCAGAGGCTTATTATTTTCCTCCTCAATTGAATAATCACGGGGGAGATTTCCCTTATACTTTCTTCGGAATTGCCCCAGGAACAACCAAGGAGCAAATTAAAGAGTGCTTGGTTAATTTTACGAAAGGTGATAATAAACTAACAAATTATTCGCAAGCCTTCCGTTTAGAGCCAGGTACGGGTTGGGATGTTCCTCCTGGAATGTTGCACGCCCCTGGGAGTATGTGTACGTATGAACCACAAAAAGCATCGGATGTTTTTGCGATGTATCAATCGTTGGTAAACGAAGCAATTATTCCCGAAGAATTATTATGGAATGGCACTCCACCCGACAGAATTGGTGATTATGACCAATTGATGGAAGTAATTGATTGGGAATTAAACACCAATCCAAATATTTTAGAAACCCGTTTTATGGCTCCAAAACCCGTGAGAGATTTAGCCAAAATGCAAGCCGAAGGTTATGTAGAAAACTGGATTTGTTATCGTTCGGAAGCATTTTCTGCCAAAGAATTGACCGTTGAACCAGGTAAAACTGTAATCATCAAAGATAGTGCGGCTTACGGAATGATTATGATGCAAGGACACGGCAAAATGGGTGTTTGGAATATTGAAACGCCTTCCTTAATTCGTTACGGACAATTAACACACGATGAATTTTTTATTACCGAAAAAGCAGCAACGGAAGGAGTGAAAATTACCAATCATTCGACTACCGACCCAATTGTAATGTTAAAACATTTTGGACCGAATAATCCTGATTTGGTGATGTAATTTTTAAGGTAGGGACGAATAGCATTCATCCTTCCTCAGATAATTTTATGGACGGATGCCATTCGTCCTTACCTTAAAACCCATATATTCTCAAATAAAACCATATTTAAAGATGCAAGAAAATAATTATCCAAAACTTCATAACGCCACTTGGCCTGGAATTGTTGGTAAAGGTCCCGATTCTGAGCCTCCTATTTCATTGGATACAATGTTGGAAATGACCGCTACCGCTGAGGTAGACGGCATTAAATTTGATGGCGTAGACCTTGGACTTTTCGACCCGCATTACGACCTTGATACTTCTGATGATGCAATCAAAAGATTAGCTGATAAAGTGGCAAAACACAATTTGAAAATTGGTAGTTTGGTCGCTCCAATTTGGGGAGGTCCTGCCATGGGCAATAAAGAAGAACGAACGCAATTTGTAGAAATGGTTCGTAAATCTTGTGAAATAGGTCAAAAATTGCGTGAAATGGGCATTCGTCCTCACGGAATTGTGAGAATTGACTCGGCAAGTAGTCCTCAAAATTGGGCAAACGACCCCGTTGGAAATTCAAAATTAATCGTTCAAACTTTCCAAGAAGCCTGTGATGTGGCGGCAGATTATGGCGAAAAATTAGCAGCCGAAGGTGAAATCTGTTGGGGAGGAATGCAAAGTTGGCGAACCATGCTTGATACCTTAGAGGCGGTAAATCGTCCAAATATTGGTTTTCAAGCTGATATATCCCATACGTTTCTGTATTTATTAGGATATAATGCTCCCGAAGATAGAATTTTGCCCGTTGGTTTCAAATGGGATGATAGAGAGGCTTTGAATGAGGGATTTAAAAAAATGACCAAAGCCTTACGTCCGTGGACGATAGATTTTCATGTGGCTCAAAATGACGGAACGGCTCACGGAACAGGTTCACACGATAAAACAGGCAGACATTGTTTGGCAACCGACCCGAACGGAAAATTAAATATTGTTCACGATGCTGGTTTTTGGCTTCGATATGAAGATGGTGAATTGACAAAAGCCTTCAAACATATTTGTTGGGATGGTTGTATGTTCCCGAATGAAGTGTTGACCCAACAAAAAACTTGGAATGATATTCTCGCAACGATGATAAATGTGCGTAAACAACATGGCTGGTATGAGGCATAAGAAATTAACCGAGAAAAATTAGACCACGGATGAGACCGCAGCGGAGTTGGAATTAAACAGATTTACACGGATTTTAAATTATATCCGTGCAAATCCGTAAAATCTGCATTATTTGTAGTCTATTTTTCTTACGCTATAATATTAAACTTTGATCAAAAATGATACTAAAAAAACAATTGAGAATTGGATTAATTGGAACGGGTTTTATGGGGAGAACACATTCTAATGGATATAATCGTGTAGCTAATTTTTTTCCTGATTTAGAATATACGCCCGTTTTGAAAGCGGTTTGCTCTCGAAACATAGAAAAAGTACAAGCATTTGCCGACCAATGGGGCTATGAATCCATTGAAACCGATTGGAGAAATCTGATTTCCAGAGACGATATTGATGCCATTGATATTTGTACGCCCAACGATACACACGCAGAAATTTCTTTGGCAGCAGCGGCGGCAGGAAAAATGATTTTGTGCGAAAAACCGCTTTCTCGAAATTTAGCCGAAGGTGAGAAAATGGTCGAAGCTATTGAAGCAGCAGGTGTTAATTCTACGGTTTGGTATAATTATCGAAGATTACCCGCTGTTTCATTGGCAAAACAAATTATTGATTCGGGTAAATTGGGTAAAATTTATCATTATCGAGCTAATTTTCTACAAGACTGGACAATTAATGCCGACTTACCGCAGGGCGGAGAAGGGCTTTGGAGAATGGACGTTGAGGCGGCTGGTTCGGGCGTTACTGGTGATTTATTGGCTCATTGTATTGACACAGCAATGTGGCTAAACGGAGCGATTATTGATGTTTCAGCCGTTACAGAAACATTTGTAAAGGAAAGAATGCACCAATTAACGGGCAAAGTTCAACCCGTTGGAATTGATGACGCTTGTATTTTTCACTGTCATTTTGAAAATGGTTCTTTGGGACTTTTTGAATCAACTCGCTACGCCCGTGGGCATAAAGCCCTTTATACTTTTGAAATAAACGGTGCGGAGGCTTCTATTCGATGGGATTTGCATGATTTGAATCGCCTTGAATATTTTGACCATCGTGACGAATCAATCGTGAGAGGTTGGCGGTCAATTCACGTAACCGATGGAGACCAACCTTACATGGATAAATGGTGGGTTCCAGGATTAGGAATTGGCTATGAACATAGTTTTGTGCATCAAGTAGCTGATTTTTTAAAAAGTTTAGAAACTGGCGAAAGTTGTTCTCCAACATTCAAGGAAGCATTACAGACTCAAAAAGTTTGTGAAGCGGTGATTGATTCTGCTGATTCAAGAAGTTGGAAAGATACGCACGTGGATGGGAAATACGTGTAGTTCCTAAATAAATAAAAAATTGAATTTGAATAAACATAAAATCCCGAAAATGACATCATTCTCGGGATTTTATGTTTGTTATTTCTACTTTCCTTTTTCGTCCAAAACAATGGCTTGAATTTTCTCTCTATTCACTAAATCATTAAATTCAGGCACTTTTTTGTCTTTTATTTCTTTAAAACGAGCGATAACTTTATCAATTCTTACCACCAAATCTTCATAAACCGCATAATGTTGTTTGTTTGGTTTACTGAAACCGTCTGACATAGCATATCGTGCAATACCCGCCATTTTGTCGTTTAGTCTAATGGGATAAGCCAAAACATCCTGCGGTGCTTTTGCCTTCGTTTGCATTAATGAAGACTCAATAACCTCCAAAGAATCAATCATCGGTTGAGATACTTTTTTCAATTTTGAAACCAAAGCGGTGTCTTTCAAAGTAGTTAAATATCCACTAACCGAAGATTTAATCTTACGAATTTGATTAATCGTAGTGTGACATTCACTCACTTTTTTATTCACTTTTTGTACTAAATCAAATCGAGCTTTCAAGTCTTCATCACTCACTTTCAAACGTGGATCTTTTTTGATTTCAAAAGCTTGTTCTGATAACATTGTCTTGTCTTCAATCAACCTAACTTTATACATTCCTGGCGTTGCAGTTGCCCCTGAGATGCTTCCAGCCCACATTACATTTGTTCCATCCACTTGAACCGCATCTGGGTAACTGAAATTCCAGATGAAATTATTCATACCCGCATTGGCTGGAATTGCTCCAGGTTTTGGTTGTTTATTATCTTCAAAAAAATCTTTTGAAACCTTGAATGCTTCACCTTTTTTGTCTTTAATATTTGAATAAGTAATGATGGTATCACCTTTTTCAGTCAAAAATTGCAACTTCAATTCTTTGCTTGGTTTATTGGCTAAATAGTATCTAACTTGAACCCCAAGAGGCACATTTTCACCCGAATCCGCATCTTGGCGAGCAGGTCTTGCACCGCCATTCATTAAATAGGATGCACGTGGTTTAAATAAATGCGTATTAGATTTCACCATGCCATCCATGATTTCATAAAGTGGAGAAACATCATCTAAAATCCAGAAAGAACGTCCGTGGGTTGCCACCACTAAATCCTTTTCACGTTTCTGAATTTGCAAATCACGAATGGGTGATTGTGGTAAATTCATATTCAATTTTTGCCAAGAATCGCCGTCCGTAAACGAAACATAAATCCCTCTTTCCGTTCCAGCATACAATAATCCTTTTTTGTTTGGGTCTTCTCTTACCACTCTGCAATATTCATCCGATGGAATTCCGTTGGTGATTTTTGTCCATGTTTTACCATAATCAGTTGTTTTGAACATATAGGGTTTTCTGTCACCAAACATATATTTGTTAGCCGCTAAATATGCCTTTCCTTTTTCAAATTCAGAAGGTGAAATCAAGCTAATTAAGCTAAAATCAGGTAATTGTGAGGTAGGTAACGAAACATTATCCCACTTTTTACCACCGTCTTTTGTTACATGAATCAAACCATCATCCGAACCTGTCCAAAGGTTTCCTTTTTCAAGAGTAGATTCTGCAAAAGTAAAAATTGTGCCATAAGTCTCCGCACCAGTCATGTCTTTTGTGATTGGTCCACCCGTTTCCCCCAGTGTTTTAGGGTCGTTACGAGTTAAATCTGGCGAAATAGTTTCCCATGAATGACCCGCATCATTGGTCAAATGCACATGATTTGAAGTGATAAATAATTCTTTAGGATTATGTGGAGAGAATACGATTGGGTAAGTCCACTGAAAACGGTATTTTTTTGATAAAGAGGTAGCTCCAATTGACGATTCTGGCCATACGGCAACATCACGAGTTTCTCCTGTTTCAGCGTTATGTTGTGACATTTGACCGTCATATTCGCCACCATACGTAATTTTTGAATTTAACGGGTCAGCGGCAATATAACCCGCTTCACCTCCTGCCACGGGATACCATGCTTTACCATCAATACTATTTCCATCAGTTCTCGAAGCAATTCTTACTGATGAATTATCTTGTTGAGCCCCATACACATTATACGGAAAATCATTATCCACCGAAACATGATAAAATTGAGCCGTTGGAATATCAATATCAGAAAAAGTTGCCCCACCGTTGAAAGTAACTTCTGCTCCTCCATCGTCTCCAATGATATAATTATCTGGATTTTTCGGATTTATCCAACAGTCGTGCGTATCACCATGATGAACCATAATTCGCTTGAAAGTCTTACCACCATCATTTGATTTCATAGCGTTTACGTTCAAAACAATCACATTATTTTCATTTTTTGGGTCAATTTCCAAATCCATGTAATACCAACAACGCTGCCATAAATTTTTATCTTCATTAACCATCGTCCAATTTTCACCGCCGTCGTCCGAGCGGAAAAGTCCTCCTTTGGCATTTTCAATTAAAGCGAATAAACGGTTCGAGTTTGAAGCGGCAACTGCCATTCCAATTTTACCCAAAACGCCTCTTGGCATTCCTGGTTTTTGACTTAAATTCTCCCAAGTATCTCCCCCATCCATTGATTTATAGAGTCCACAACCTTTTCCACCGCTACTCATCGAATAACCATTACGGTACGCTTGCCACATTGAGGCATAAATAATTCGAGGGTTATTTGGGTCGATTCTAACCATTGCTGCACCCGTACTGTCATTTTTAGATAGCACTTGTTTCCAAGATTTTCCACCATCCATAGTTCTAAAAACGCCTCTTTCCGAATTTGGAGCAAAAGGATTTCCTACCGAAGCCACATACGCAATATCTGGATTTGTCGGGTGAATTTCGATGTTGGCAATGGCATCAGCTTTGGGCAAACCAACGTGTTTCCAAGATTTCCCTGCATCCGTAGATTTATAAACCCCGTCTCCATACGAAATGTTACTTCGCATATCAGCCTCGCCCATACCTACATAGAGTACGTTTGGGTCGGACGGTGCAACTGAAATTGCACCAACCGATGATGAATGGAAAGTAGAATCCGATATTGGAAACCAGTTTGCTCCAGCATCAATCGTTTTCCAAACGCCACCACCAACGGCTCCAAAGTAATAAATAAGTGGTTGATCAGCGTGTCCAGCAACCGCCAAAGAGCGTCCTGCACGAAAAGGACCTATATTTCTCCATTTTAGTCCATTGAAAAGACTATCGTTTACAGTCATCCCTGTATTTCGAGGAGAGATTAACGGAGCAGATTTGTTCTTGGATTTTTGAGCAAATAAATTTGCTGATAAGGCCAATAAGATAAAGGCACAAAGCCCAAAATTGAAGCGTATTAGTTTTTTCATTATGATAAGTTAGTATGTTGAATAGAATGGTAATTTACGAAGAAAATTAATTAAAAAAACACGATTAACATTTGATTAAAAAAAATTTGTTATATAATTTGTCTATTGGGCTAAGCTACGTACCACTATTATATGAATATTATTTTTTGCAATCATTCTGCGTAACGCTGTCTGAACTTGGATTCGTCAAATTAACGGATTTAAAGATTAAAATTTGTCAAAATCTTAAGAATCTTTAAATCTGACGAATCCAAATTCAGACAGAATAGCCCTAAAATCTAAAAAAACATCTTCTCAGCTAATCGAA
>JAYVRF010000200.1:0-14253 GCA_043756925.1 Arcicella sp.
TGGTGCCTTAGATACATCAGGAGTAGCAGGTCGTCGTCAGCGTCGTTCTAAATACGGATCGAAGCGTCCTAAGCCAGGTCAAGTAGTAGAAGTAAAAGGTAAAGGCGGTAAGAAAAAATAATTCAGAGTGCGGATTGTGGATTGTGGATTGCGGAGTTAAATAAACTCAGCACCCGAAATTCAAAACTCTTAACTCAAAAACAGTCCAGTATGCTTCGTTAAGGGCAGAAGAAGGGCTAAACTTAAATCTTAACAATTCCAATGAGAAAGTCAAAACCAAAAAAGAGATACGTATTGCCTGATCCTAAATTTAAGGATGTAATGGTAACCAAGTTTGTTAATAACTTGATGTACGACGGAAAAAAATCAACGGCATTCACGATTTTTTACGGTGCATTAGAGAAAGTTGAAGATAGAACGAAGGAGAAAAACGGTTTAGAGTTATTCAAAAAAGCTCTTAACAACGTTATGCCCTCGGTAGAGGTTAAATCTCGCCGTGTGGGTGGAGCCACGTTTCAAGTGCCAACGGAAGTTCGTTCTGACAGAAAATTGTCGGTAGGAATGAAATGGTTAATTCTTTATGCTCGTAAGCGTGGAGACAAAACCATGATTGACCGTTTGGCGAATGAAATCATGGCAGCCGCAAAGGGTGAAGGTGCAGCAGTAAAGAAGAAAGACGATACGCACCGTATGGCAGAAGCTAACAAAGCATTCTCTCACTTCAGATTCTAATTCAATTTATCACAACGAGATACACACGACAAAAAGAGCGAAGACCGAGAGGTTTTCGCTCTTTTTGTCGTGGGGGTTAAATTTTCTTTTACTCCGCCATACGTTAGCCCTTTTTTTTCTAAAATTTATAGGATAAAATATTTTAAGATTCCAAAACCATTCCATTCTCAAACTGTAATTTCACTAAGTTTGCATAAATTCCGTTTTCAATCAACACCAATTCGTCATGTGAGCCTTGTTCTGAAATTTCACCTTCTTTTAACACATAAATCGTATCAACATTTCTAACCGTTGCCAAACGGTGGGCGATGATAATGGTCGTGCGGTTTTGCATTAATGTATCCAGAGCATCTTGCACTAATTTCTCCGATTCAGAATCTAAGGCACTGGTGGCTTCGTCCAAAATCAAAATTGCGGGGTCTTTCAAAATAGCTCTGGCAATGGCTACTCGCTGACGTTGTCCACCCGAAAGTTTTACGCCACGTTCGCCCACAATGGTTTGGAATTTTTCTGGAAATGATTCGATAAAATCAAACGCATTGGCTTTTCTTGATGCCTCAATCACCTCATTTTCAGAGGATTGTGGATTTCCGTAGGCAATATTCTCGTAAATTGTTCCCCCAAAAAGCATCACTTCTTGCGGAACAATGGCAATATTTTTACGTAAATCTGTAAGATTATATTCGTTGATGTTCTTGCCATCAACCAAAATTTGTCCGCCCGTGAGTTTATAATAACGCATCAATAATTGAACAATCGTTGATTTTCCAGCTCCTGAATATCCGACCAAACCAACTTTCTCGCCTGATTTTACCTCGAGATTGATATTTCGTAAAACTGCCATGTCTGGACGTGAGGGGTAAGAAAAAGCAACGTTCTTGTATTCGATTTTCGATTTTTGATGTTCGATGTTCGGTTTCTTGCTCGCCGTTGTCTGTATCCTCACAGACGATCCTACTTCTATCTCCGATTTTTCTTCCAAAATCTCCAAAATACGTTCCGAAGCACCAACCGTTTTCTGAATTTGGGCGTACATATCACCCAATCCACCAACTGAACCACCGATGAAACCCGTATAAATAATGAAGGTGAAAAGGTCTTTAAAAGCTAATTCTCCTTGCAAAACCAAGTTTCCACCGTACCAAACAACGCCTACGATTCCACCGAACAAGACAAAGATAATAAATGAAATAAATGCCCCTCTGAATGTGGCAGCTTTCATGGCGTAATCCACTACTTTTTGAACTGATGAACTGTATCGTTTTACTTCCAAATCCTCATTAGTAAAGGCTTTAACGACATTTATTGACTGCAAAGTTTCCTCCACAATAATGTTTGTAGATGCCAATTCATCTTGTACTTTCTTAGAATTTTTACGAATAAATCTGCCAAAAATAATTGCCGCAACCACCAGAAATGGAAATGTTAAAAGCATAAACATCGTGAGTTTACTCGAAAGAAAAGAAATCAAGATTATGCCGCCTACGAGCGTGAAAATCTGACGAAAAAACTCTGCTAACGTTATTGAAAGAACATCTTGTAATTGTGTTATATCGGTTGTGATGCGACTCATTAATTCCCCAACCCGATTTTTTTCAAAAAACGGAATCGGTAACGTAATTATTTTTGTGTAAAGCGTTTTCCGTAAATCTCGCATCGATTGTTCAGAAACAAGCGTGAACGTGTAAACCCTAATAAATGAAAAACCCGCTTGTAAAATTAGTAAAATTGCAAACAAGGTTGTCACGCTATTTAAAGTCAATTGATTTGAATCAAGGTGTAAAACGTGCTGAATCTTTTGACTAAAACCATTTGTTGGAATGTTCGTAATGCCTTGATTGACAGCTTTTTGCGGAGAAACAATCGCCCCAACCATTTGCCCCATCAGCAAAGGAATACTCATGGAAGTAATCTGTGAAAGAATCAAAAATATAAAACCCACAAAGAAAGTGCCTTTGTAAGGAAGGGTAAATCTGAAAATTTTTAAGGCTTTTTGGAAACCTTCTTTACTCACTTTTTTCTTGTCTTCTGGGGATACTTCTGCCCCGAAATTTCGTTTTGCCATTGAATTTTATGGTGGTAATTATCTTAATATGTACCTTCTGTTAAATTTTTCTACATTTATTAAATAACAAAAGCAACCGTAATAGGTTTATTAGAGTATGTACATTGTAACATTATTTTTACAAAAATCATTTTCCAAATTTTTATTAAAAAATTATTATCATGAAAAAATCACTTTTATTCTCTTTATTGGCGATTTCTGCTTTGACATTCTCTTGCAAAAAAGACGAACCAGTTGTAATTGCAGACAAAATTTATCAAGTTTCAACCACGCTTTCAGGAGCAAACGAAGTGCCTGCGGTCACAACATCAGCCACTGGAACAACTACTGGAACTTATAATCAAACGACTAAGATATTAAGTATAACAACTACTTATTCTGGTATTACCCCAACGGCGGGACACATCCACACACAAGCAGTTCCAACGAATGCCACTAAATCAGGTGGCGTAACTTTCGGGTTTACATCATTAGCTTCACCAATTGTTTTCCCTGTTTCTACTCCACTTACAGCAGATCAAGAAACTAATTTGTTGAATGGTATTATGTATGTAAACATTCACTCGGTTGCAAATCCAGGTGGTGAAATCAGAGGTAATTTAACTCTTAGGTAATATCTTATTTAAATTTAAAAAAGCCTTGATTCATATAGAATTAAGGCTTTTTTATTTTAATCCTACCAAGTATAACGCAAGGATAAAGCAATTTCATCTCCCCAAAATCCACTATAATTGATGATGTTGATAGTGGGTTTCCAGTCTAAACTGATGGCTAAGGGAATTCCTCTTACTTTGGCTTCCAAACCCAAAATTCCATCTAATCCCAAAACCATTCTTTTTTCCCTATCCAAGAATTTAGGGCGATTATTTTCTCCCCACACATACACGTGTCCGCCTCCGCCAATGAACCAATTGAAATCTCTGGAATTGAAGGCTCTTCCGTGAATTTCATACAAAACCGTTAGTCCAATGCCTTGATAGCGAAAAGTGCCAATGGCTTCGATAGCAGCATTTTTTTTGATAAAACTTTTGTAAGTTATTCCATTCGATGGTCCTAAACGTATGCCCAAAGCTGATTTGTATAGTTGGGCTTTTGAGAGATTACTAATGGCTAAAAAAGCGATTAGTAATAATAATTTGTTGATTTTCATTTGTTGTATTTGTTTAAGTTCTCATTCCTCATCAGGTAATCCCTTATATTTTGATGCTTCAAAAATCTTCTGGGCATCCGTCATTTTCATTAATTCGGTAATGGTTAATTTCTCGTTTTCATCAAAATATTTCCCCACAATTCGCCAACCTAACCATCTTCCAATTGTTCCTGGACAGCTCTTTCCGATTTCGGGTGTTGTTGGGCGTTCGCCTACGTATTTTGCTTTTATCGGGTCTTGAGTATTGTAAAGTAATTGATTATCAATAAAATGAGCCCAAATATTTTTCTGAAATGTATAACTTTCATCAATTTGTTTGGTGGTATATCCAATTAATAAACTATCGGCTTTTTCGGGCAACATGGTATGAGTAAAAACATAACTTTTACCGTACCAAACCATATCTGACAATAATGTTTTTTCCTTACTTGTCTCGTTATATCGCTGTGAGAGTAATAAAATGGTCTGCGGCACAACGGCTTCTGGAATGGTTTTGCGGAGTTGATAATCATAAACATTCGGTAAATACTTTCCTTTTCTACCCATAAAATAATCCAATCCGATATAGATTGCGGAGTCTGAAACGGTCAATTCTGGGGTTTTTAAATAGCCTTGCCCAAAGAAGCCCGAAAAGATGGTATAGATTTTGGGTTCTTTAAAAGTAGGGTAATAATATTTGATGTGTTGAAAGGCAGTACGGAACTCATTTTCAAGGGTTTGCTCTCCAAAAAAGGCGGATTCTTGCGACTGTTTATAGAAATCACGGAGTCCTTGATTTTGAATTAATGGTAAAAGTTGGTCAGATAATTCATCAAATCCTGCCGAAGAAATTTGAAAATAGTCGCTGATGAAAGTTGGATATTTATCGAAAAATTCTAATAATTCTTCCTTATTTTGACACGCAAACAATTCTTTATCAAGGCGTTGAATATTTACCGTAACATTTACGTTATTGAAGTCAGGGTCGGAAGAGGTTTGATTGTTGTCTTTCGGAGTGCAGGCGGATGCAAATAGTATTAAAGAAAAGAGAAAGTATTTCATGTTTTTTATCGTTGTTAGTTGGTCGTTGTTTTCAGTCGGTGTTCGATTTTAGTTATTCTATGGTTGGTTTGCCTTAATATCAGAAACCAAACATCAAAATAAATCCTTACAAAATTATGAAGAAAAACGTATTACTAAGTCTTTTTATTCTCTTGGGAGTTTTTAAAGGCTATTCGCAACGGTATAATTCCAAATCGAATTATGAAAGAAATGATGGACCAGGTTTTTTTAGTCGTTTCTACAAGTTAAAAATGGGCTTTAAATTCTCACCAGGATTTCTTATCAATTATGTGGAATCTTCCAAAAATTTTAAAGGATTTGCTTCAAATGGAGCCAATGTCCGATTGAGTTTAGGACCCGTCGTTGATATGTACATCACGGATAAATACGCATTTAGTACTGGACTTTGGTACACCGTTAAAAGCGTGAATTACACGATGCACGGCAATTTTTATGATAATGAATTGTTCAAAATGAATCCGCTAACAACCGATGAGGTGCGAGGGACGGAAGCAAATTTTAATCTACAATATTTACAATTACCGCTAACAATGAAAATTTTTAGTGACCAAATCGTTCAAGACACACCCATTTTCCTGCAATTTGGAGGAACTTTGGACTTAAAAATTGCTGAAAAAGCCTTAGATAAATCACGAAATGCCCTTTACCAATTTCAAGAACGCTTGGCAGCTTCACAAAGTATTTTTGGCTTAGGAGATGTGGGATTATTAATTGGCATTGGAGGAGAAAAATCATTAAATAGAGGTGGAGATGCTATTTTCTTTGGAATTCAATATCAACGAGGCTTAACAGAAATCAATCGTGACCGTTCTTTTAGCGATTTAGTGACGAAAAATGGAGCGTTTTACTTGGATTTTGGGGTAAAGTTTTAAGAAAAAAAAGCTCTCTGATATGCCCGATTCAATTGAAACGGGTATATTAGAGAGCTTTTTGTTTATTCTAAAACACAATTTTCGCTAAACACTAAATCCTGGGTGAGTTGTGAAAGCATTGTCAATCACTAAATTTGCTCGTTGTCTGGCTCTGTTTTTCATGGCAGTGGTTGTTCTGGCACCTGCGGCAAAAAACCACCATAAATATAAAGCTCCATACATCCAAGCACCTTCATAGCCCCAACTTGAATCCGCTCCATTTTTCCCAGCACCAAAAACCGAACCTTCTGGAAATTTAGCATTGTGCGATTTTCCGCCTTGATGTCTTGATTCGTGGATTAGAGTTTCGGCTCTTCCAGGAACGTCTTTGGAATAGAAAAATCCTAAATATACTTCGATTCTATCGTCCACAAATACGCCACTAAATGATGTGGCAATGGCACTTCCATCACCACATTTTGATCTTAAATCATCGCAATTATTACGAACGTATCTTCTTGCCCAATTTAACATTGGGCTATTCCAACTTTCATTTTCATAATCAGGGGCTGAATAAGTAAGTAAATAACAGCCATTGAATGCTCTGGCTAAGGGTTTTGAGGTATTGCAGGGGTCTTCCCATCCGAAACCATCGTCCCAATAATTTTTGTTTCCACTAAAACCATACGCACTCCAAAAATAATCTATAAATTTTTGGTCGCAGATAAATTGACCATAGAAATTATCTCCACTTGCGTTTTTATCGGGTACTGAATATGTGCAATTTGCCATTGTTTTTTGATTTAAAATTGAACATTATTTTAATTTTGGAAGATTATCTTTATCATTTGTTTTGACAAATAATCCACCTTCTGCCTGAGGAACTTTTCTAACATCTGTTCGCTGAATTTCCAAAATATGGTGAAAATCTTTGGGTAACTCTTTCCTGAGTGTCTCCAAAGCATCCTTTCCGCCAACTTCAACAAAGGCTTGTACTGCCGCTCTTTTAATTGAGAAATTTTCGTTCTGAATATGTTTCAATAAATTATTAGCAGCCCGATTGTTTCCTCGGCTTGCCAACTTACTAATTCCGTCAATTGACGTTGTTCTAAGCATAACTTCTTCTCCAACAGTTGAGAAACTGTGTGGGTCTTTCGATTTCTCTCTTGGAAGTTTTTCGGAAGTAATTTTATCAAGAAAGTCTAAAGCCTTTTCATTACCAACTTCCCCTAAAAGCTCTATTAACGACCATTTATCAAGATATTGGCTTTCATCAATACTGGCATACTCATCCGCTAAAACACTAACTACATTGTCATTTTCACGGAGTTGTCTCACTAATTTCTGATAATTTTTGTCTGCATCATCGCCAAAGGCTCCCATTGCGTTAATGGTCTCAACAATCATAGAATTGAGTTTTTTATCACTCGAATTCTTAAATTTAAAAGGGTGTTCCACCACTTTTATTTCCAAGGAACTATCATCTGGTAGCCTCGGAGCATCTGCACTTCTATTGACTTTCATAAAGAAATTGTTAAAGGTAAATAATAAAAAAAGATAGGCAATAACCACAAAACCTTAGACTGACATCTGAAAGGCGAGATGAAATTGACCATAATAAATCAGAGAACAATCTATTATTTAGTTATCGGTTATATTGTTTATTTATCGGTATTATCAAAATATCACGGTGCAGATTCTACAATATTTCTTTAAAACTATGTGGCAGTAATACTCAAAAAAACGCAAAAAATTGCAAGAAGCCATGCACGAAACGAAAGAACGAACGTTGAAATTGGACGTTCGGGAAGAAAAGACACTAATCCCAATCAAGGAATTGCCATTAGCCCGTCGGAAGCCCGTGAAGAAGGAGAAGGAGTACCTAAAAAGAAGGAATGACTAAAATAAAAAAGCCGATTATGTCAATTTTATAGACATAATCGGCTTGTTATAAATTGGTCATGAATCGCTTATTTTTCAGACATTTTCTTAGAGGCTTCGTGTATTAAAAGTAACTCTCTGATACTCGTCCAATTCATATTTTCGTACCGATTATTGTTGTAAGAATTTATCTTTACTCGCCCTTCCATCATATCACGCATATATTGCATTCCCTGCCAGATTGGGTAGAGGTCTTTCTTGGATGGATTGAAAAACTTCATCGTATTTATAATACCATTAATCAATCCAATACCTCCCACTTTAAATAAACTAAACTCTTTGCCTGTAATATCATTCATTACCTTCACCATTTGTCTCGCCGTTATTTGGTCACCCGCAATTCTTAAATATCGTGGTGTGGAGTCGTCCAGAGCTACATTTGCTGTAAATTCAGCAGTGTCGTCCATCGTAGTAAAATCTAAATTTTGGTCAGGATTTCCCCAATAAAGTATCCTTTTTTGTTTATCAAGAATCATCGGCATTTGCCCCGTGAGCAAATCCATGAAAGGTCCATTAAAAATGGTTGTGGATGCAATGGGGGTTTCATCTAAATATTGATGAAATTCTCTACGAAGGTCTAAATTTCGATTTTGTCCAACTTCCAAACTCGTAAAATCTAAGGAAAAATCTGAGGGAATAAAATGTGGAACACCCGCCATAACAGCTCCATTCAACAACTTTTTTTGTGTGTCAATAATCACATCACCCAGACCCGCTAAGGCAGAAATAACACAAAAAGCACCTTCGCAAGCCTTCGCAATTTCTTTGGAGTCAGACATATCAATTCTGAAAACTTTTACACCCAATTGTTCCAGTTTTTCCACCTTTTCTATATCAGTACTTATACGAACTAAGGCACGAACATCTGCCTTTTTTTCAAGCAATGCTTTTACAATTCTTCCGCCCAAATCGCCCGTTGCACCCGCCAAGACTATTATCTTTTTCATTTTTGCGTTTTATTTTCCAATCATATAATCAATATGTCACAACCTTAAACTAATATTTTTAACAAGCACTTTATGTTAAATGATCAAAACCTTATTAAACTGTATAAAAAGAAAAATATAATTACATTAGAAAACTCGAATCCAAGCATTTTAAAAATTTAATGTTGTTATTCAGAGAATTATTTTTATTTTTACACTATAAATTAACACAAAATTAAACCACTTCGGCACGACATTTGTTTGTAAATGATTGAAAGTGAAAATACTATCACAATCTTTTTTAACAAACAGACGGTTTTGATCGCTATCGAAATCCTTATGAGAAAGTTAAATCAATTCATGATTCTTCAATGGCTAATTTTTTTGCCTTTGATCCTTCCTTTGAGCATTGCTTCAGGAGCATTGCAAGGTATTAAACATGCTTTTTTGGGATTAGTTAGTCAAATAAGAAACGATATTGAATCGCCCCTTATTCATGAAGATAGTCAAGATTCTTTTGCTTGAAATCATCAGGGTCAAGCTCTAAGAATTCTTCCCAAAAAGCATTTGGTGGCAACGCCGCCTTACAAATTACTGGTTCTTTCTTTACGGGATGAATAAAATACAAACGTCTCGCATGAAGATTGATACTCGCATCAGCATTAGGCTTATCATATCCGTACTTTAAATCTCCACGAATAATACATCCCATCGTGGCAAGTTGAACACGGATTTGATGTGGTCTACCCGTCAAAGGCTCAATTTCTAACAAAAAGTGTTTATTTATTTCCCCTAAAACTTTGTAATTCAACTCCGCTTTTTGCGAACCTTTCACTTCCTCATCGTGGGCTGTCGTAACGTTTTTGGCTTCATCTTTTGTTAGCCAATGAGTGAGTTTCCCTTTTAATTCTTTCGGTCTGCGTTTCACAACCGCCCAATATGTTTTTTGAACTTCTCTTTTACGAAAAAGCTCCATCATTCTTTCCAAACCTTTTGAAGTTCTGGCAAAAATCACCAATCCACTTACTGGTCTATCCAAACGATGAACGGGATGCAAAAATACGTCCCCAGGTTTATTGTATTGCTTTTTAATATAATCTTTCACAGCATCTGTCAAAGTACGGTCGCCCGTTGAATCTCCTTGAACCAGAATTCCTGCTCTTTTATTGACAACAATTATATGGTTGTCTTCATACACTACATGGAAATCTTTCATTTAATAGCTTTCTTTTTCATTCGGGAAATCAACTGATTTCACGTCTTTAACATACTGCGAGATTGCCTCGTTCATAATACCGTCTAAATCGGCATATCTTCTAAGGAATCTCGGTTTAAACTCTTTGTTAATTCCTAACATATCATGAACAACCAAAATTTGCCCATCTGCATCAGATCCAGCCCCAATTCCAACCGTTGGAATGTGAAGATTTTGAGAGACTTTTTTGGTAAGTTCGGAAGGAATTTTTTCTAACACAATGCCAAAAACGCCAATCTCTTCTAACAATTTAGCATCTTCCATTAACTTATTAGCTTCGTCTTCTTCCTTTGCTCTAACGGCATAAGTTCCAAATTTATAAATGGATTGCGGCGTAAGTCCCAAATGTCCCATCACAGGAATGCCTGCACTTAATACCCGTGTAACAGAATCCTTAATTTCTGCTCCGCCTTCCATTTTGACCGCATGACCACCTGACTCTTTCATAATTCTAATAGCAGAACGTAAAGCCTCCGAAGAATTCCCTTGATATGCTCCAAAAGGAATATCAACCACAACCAAAGCCCGTTTAACGCCTTTCACAACCGATGTGGCGTGATAAATCATTTGGTCAAGCGTAATAGGAAGCGTCGTTTCATGCCCAGCCATCACATTCGAGGCAGAATCCCCTACGAGAATCAAATCCACCCCAGCCGCATCTACAATACGAGCCATCGAATAATCGTAAGCAGTTAAGCAAGAAATCTTCTCGCCCCGATTCTTCATTTCTTGTAAGATATGAGTTGTAATTCGCTTTATTTCAGTATGTACAGACATTAGTATATTAGGATAAATATTAACTGATTATTAATTTTATTGATAGAAGTGGGTTATTGGTTACAAACCTTTATATTTGAGTGTACGGTATTTGAATATCAATAAGGGTAAACTATATTTGCAAATATTGAGATAATTGTAACTTTATTACAAAATTAAGATTAATAGTGGGTAATAATGCTTAAAATGTCTGTATGTCACATTTTTTTCTAAAAAAGTAGGATTTTACATATATAATTTCTTGTTTTTTTAGAAAAAGCGTTACTTTTACCTACTCAAATTGTTAGACTACTAAACAAGTCCGTCACAAAACCCTATCATTTTTTCAAAATTAAAGCAAACATGAAAAAGATTTTTTCAGGAATCAGTCTTTCTAAAAGACTCACTATGGGGCTACTGACCTGCCTTACTGCTGGTCATATAGCATCAGCCCAAGTCCCGAATACTACTGGCACTAAACCAACGGTTGTTAGTTCTTTGACTGATAACGGAATTACAACAACGACCTATTCAAATGGGCAAGTAGTAAAAACAGTGGCTGATGGTTATTATCTTGACTCGGCTTTTTACAAAAATGCTAACGTCATACGTTCAACTAAACCAAGAAGATATTGGAAAGCCACCGACCGCATCGGTATTGCCATTCCTTTTTGTAAAGATGGAGAAGACAAAACAATGTTTTTAAAACCAGGCGGATACAACTCATTGTCGGTTAATCACTTTTGGGGAAATCTTGGTTTTGGTTTAATGGGAGGTTATCAAAATTTTGGTGTTAAAGAGGACTACAAAGGAGTTGATGGTCAAATTTCTAAGAATGCAAGAATTTTAGGAATTAGTCCAAGTGCTTTGAAGTACGATACCCAAGGAGATTATGAAGATTTCTATTTATTGATTGGACCCGCAATAGCATTACCAATCGGTAAAAAATTTAACATTGATATTGATTTAAAAGGTGGTTTATTCAATAGTTCAGCACCAAGATTTGGGGCTGTAACGGCTGGTGCATTAGGAGCTGACCAATTAGTTTTCCGTACTTCACCTTCCGCTTCAAAAAACCAGTTAGGAGGTTTATTGAGTGTTGATTTCCTTTATAATATTGCTAAAAATTGGGCAGTTGGTTTAAATGCACAAGGATTTTTGACTTCAACGCCTTACACAGTGGCTGGTGCAGACGTTAGTCCTTCATCACTCAGAGTCTTAACAAGAGAATACAATCGTACACACGGTGGTTGTAACTTCGGTTTAGCTCTTTCTCATACATTCGGAGAGAAGACTGGAAATACCGTTTATTCATTATTGCCTCCTCCTCCAGCACCAGTAATCTGTGCAATTCCAACAATCGAAGGAGAAAAAGGAATGATGTATGATAATGGTGCAACTACGATTCCTTCATTCCGTTGGAAAAGCACTTCTGCAACGCCAGAGAACGAAGAATATATTTACAAGTTGTATAAAGCCGATGGTTCTGGAACCCCAATCTATCAACAAACAACTAAGAATACTAATTTGAGTTTACCAACAAATGTTACGTTGGTAAATGGTGATGATTGTAGTTTCTATTACTACACCGTTCAGTCGAGTGTAGAAGGAAAATGTTTATCAGAAGCCGTTGCTGCAAGTTTTGGATACAAAGCAAAACCCGTTGTTCAAAATATTGTTGCTGCAAAACCATTTGAAGATCAATATTTGTTCAAAATATTTGGAGGTTCAACTGCTACAAGATATTTTGGCGGATCAGGTTCTGGAACAGATGGTTATAGATCACCACGTAAGGCTCGTAAGAAAAGCACAACAACTTCTGTAAAACCTGCTGATGGAACTGTTGCTGTTGCAAAACCAAAGCGTTTAGTACCAAGACGTAAGAAATCAACTGGTCCTGCTGGCGTTTCAACTTACAGTACTACAATTAATTACGAGAACGTTGCAACTAATCCAAACATCAAATGGCCTGCTGACCTTCCGTTACCAAAGAATCCTTCGGTATACGAGTATGAAGTTCAACGTTTGAATGCTGGTGATTGTAAGCCAACTGGTCAAGTAGCAAAATATAAATTTTATATTGACCCAAAGAGACCTGATGATATTCGTATCATTCCTGATGCTCCAAAAAGAAAGAGATAATCATCATAAAATAGAAAATAAAATCCTCTTCGTGAAAACGGAGAGGATTTTATTTTTGTAATAACACAACCTTTTTAATCTCTTTTACGTCCTTATTAAAAATCTAATAATCAATATCTATGCGTATATATGAATTGTTTATTTACGTTTAGGATTAGATTGTAGAAAAATAAATAGCTTATGGAGACTGATTAAAGCCCTAAGAAGATTTCTTAGGGCTTTTTATTGTATCATGAATCCATCATTATCAATCGTTAATGGGCTATAAAACAAAAATCCTCTAACCGTTTAGGAAAAAGGATTTTATTAAAATCTTAAGAATTATTAACCTTTCAAAGTTGACATAACATCATCTTGAAGAATAATCTCTTCTTTAAATGTGTAAGCACCAGTTAAAGGACTTTTTACTGCCTTGATAATTTTAGCGTATTTTACACCACCTTCTTTTTTCAGGGTTGCAACTACTTTCTTCGCCATTTTTTTAGTATAATTTATGAAGTTCTAAGAAACAAAATGGAACTTTGAATTTAAAACTCATTGCTCCTAATTCATTGCTTACTGCTTCTTAGTGAATTACTTGATTTCTTTATGTACAGTTACTTTCTTCATGAAAGAATTGTATTTCTTTAATTCTAAACGAGCCGTAGTATTCTTACGATTCTTCTTGGTGATGTAACGTGACATTCCTGGTACACCTGATGTTTTTTGTTCGGTACATTCCAATATTACTTGGATTCTATTGCCTTTCTTAGCCATTGCTTTGTAAAATTATGCGTTAATCGTTGTGACGTAAATGAAGTAATCATCATTGTTATCAAAGATTATGAGTAGTTACTAATAATCACAACCAATAACGATTTACTATTTCCTAAACAGGACTGCAAAGGTAGTAAATCTTTGAGTTTTAGGCAAGTATGTTTTGAAAAGTTTTTGATATTTTTAGAAATTCTACTTCCCTCCAACAACAATCTCAAATAATGAATCGATTTCTAAATATTTATTGGCGGCTTCTAACAGCATTACATCCGAAATCTGTTGAATGTTTGGAATATAGTTTTGGTAGAAATCTAACGGAAGATTTTCTGAGAAAATTACTTTATATCGGTCAGTGATGTCAAATGACGTGTTTAACGATCCTGCAAATGAGCCTACCATATAGTTTTTCACCACTTCTATTTCAATCTCAGATATTAATTCTGTTTGTAAGATTCTGATTTCCTTGTGAATTTCATCAATGGTTTGCTGAGTGAATTCACGCTTCACGTCGGTGCCAATCACAAAATATCCTGCTTGTCCGAAAAGGGCTAAATTAGATGAAATACCGTAAGTCAAACCTTTTTCTTCTCTAATATTTTTCATTAATCTCGACCCAA
>JAYVRF010000201.1:0-14166 GCA_043756925.1 Arcicella sp.
TAAACTACCTTCACCTCTGGGAATTCTTCACTTATTTTTTGACCCAGAGCTAAGACAATTTTCAGTGCAATTTTGGATTCGTTGTGACTTGCTCCGTGACAACCAGGGTCTTTGCCTCCGTGTCCCGCATCTAAAACAATAGTTTTGAGCCTTGCTTTAACAGGATTCGGTAGATTATCAATCGAACTGTTGCCCGAATCTTGAAGCGGTGCGAAACCTCCTAATCCACAAATGATAGTAGCTAATATGAAACCTTTAACAAACTTTAACATTATTTTCAATTGGGTACGTTATCTTGAATAAGTATTGGGTTAATTTTGTATCACAAAGATAAAATTTTAAGACTTCTGAAAAAAGCACTTCACATATTCAGTATCGTAATTAGCTCATTTTTAGGGCTTTTTGTTATAAATCTCACTCATGCACAGCGTATTGTGGGCGGAGAGGTTACAAAAGGATTTAAAAATATCATACCAAACATTACAAAAAAAGATACCATTCGACCTAACAACCTTACAAAAGCCGTACCTGACTCTTTAAAAAAGAATAACGATTTACAAACCACTGTAGTCTATTCTGCCACAGATTCTACGATTATGGACACGCAGAATCAAGTGGTTTATTTGTATGGTGATGCAAAAGTAACTTACGGAGACGTTATTCTTGAAGCCGATTTTATCCAATTAAATTGGGATAAAAACGAAGTCTTTGCCAAAGGTACGAAAGATACTGCTACCAATAAGACCAAAGGCAAACCAGTTTTCAAACAAGGCGGCGAACCCTACGACGCCGATGAAATTAAATATAATTTTAAATCCAGAAAGGCAATTATCAAAGGGCTTATCACCAAGCAAGGGGATGCTTACGTGCAGGGAACGAGCGTGAAAAAGGATAATGAAGATAATCTCTACATCCGAAATGCCATTTATACGACCTGTAATTTGGAACATCCTCATTACAATATCCGAGCATCAAGGATTAAAATGGTTGGGAAAAAGGAAATTGTTTCTGGACCATTCCGCTTTGAATTGAATGAAATTCCTTTGCCCATTGGTTTGCCTTTTGGTTTCTTTCCGTATAAACCTCCGCAAGAAAATGGAACTTCGGGAATTGTGATGCCAACGTATGGCGATGAACCACTTGGAAGAGGTTTTTTCTTGCGTGAAGGTGGTTATTATTTTGCGATTAGTGAAAATATTGGGTTGAAATTAACGGGAGAAATATACTCAAAAGGTAGTTATGGAATCACCGCAAACTCTCAATATATCAAGCGTTATCGTTACGGGGGAGCTTTTAATTTGACTTTCAGAAACAGTAATGATGGTAAGGAATTCAACCGACAAAGTCGTAATGACTTCGGAATTCAATGGTCGCATTCGCCACAAAGTCGGGGGAATTCGAGTTTTTCTGCCTCTGTGAATCTCCAAAGTAATTCAAACGCTCAGTTTAATAGTGTAACTTCTGATAGTTATATTTCAACGGCTTTGAATTCATCAATTCAGTATTCAAGAAATTTTGGACAAACGATTCGGACAAGTTTGAGTTTGCAAGCAGACCAAAATACAATCACGAAAGCAGTGAATGTAAACAATAATTTCTCTTTCGGATTAAACCAATTTCAGCCATTCAAGAAGAAAAATGCCGTTTCAGAGCGTTTCCTAGATGGTTTTCGTCTGGGCTTAGATTTTAATGGGTCATTCGGAATCACTAATCAAGTGGCTTTGGATAATCGTGCCTACAATAGCTTACCTTATAATGTGAACCGCCAAAAAGATACACTCGACACAGACCCCAACAGACCAAGAATTATTGACCCTCGTTTAGCCGCTAATCAAACTGCCAGTTTAGCCCGTGATGGGGTAATTCCATTTGACCTCGAAAATTTGGGTGAAATATTTAAAAATGCCAATTTTAAAATGAATTATTCAATTCCGTTGGCTCTTCCAAACCTTAAATTGGGAAAATATATTAACCTTACGCCTGGTATGAGCCTTTCTGGAAATGTGTATCGTCGGAAGTTTAAATATGGCTTTCTTTTGCCTAGTGATAAAAACTTTAAGCCTTTCGCAAATGATACGTTGGCACGTAATGGCGTAGTGAATATTGACTCAACAGGACAAGGATTTTTCCCAGATTATCAATATAACTTTTCTGCCAGTATGAACACCCGTTTATATGGAACGATTAACTTCAATAAAGGGCGTTTACGTGGGATTAGGCATATCATCACGCCCTCCGTCAGTCTCAATTATACCCCAGATTTCACTGACCCAAGTTATGGATTTTACCAAGAAGTACAGGTAAGTACAAGAGGCACTGATGTCAGGACAATTGAAGGAAAACAAGTAACAGGAACTTTCAGAAGAATTTCAACATTCGACCCACGCCAAACCAATTACGGGAGTCAATCAGGCGGTGTAAGTTTCAGTCTTTCCAATACCATAGAGGCAAAAGTGAGAGCAAAATCTGATACTGCCGAAAAGGAATTTGAAAAGATTACGTTGTTAGATAATCTTTCTTTATCAACTAATTATAACTTTTTTGCGAATGAATTTAAGTTAGCTCCCATTTCATTTTCTGCTACTTCCAGAGTTAAAAAATTTGATATAAACATGAACGGAACACTTGACCCGTATAAATATGTACAGGATGGTTCGTCATTAGTAGGAAGTAGAATTGATAAATTACAAGCCCCCAGTTTATCAAATCTTGGCTTCTCGATTGGAAAAAGTTTTCAACCTGCACAGGCTAAACAAAAGAAGCAATTGCCTCAAAACTCTAATTTGCCCAATAATGACTTTCAGCAAGAGCAAGTAAATCAGGTAAATAGAAATATAAATGAATACGTGGATTGGTCGGTGCCGTGGCAATTTCAGTTTAGTTATCAGTATAATTTGAGTAAATTAGGCTTTGCCCCTGCCGTGATTGTAAGTGCCGTTACGTTTAATGGAAGCCTAAAATTGACTGAAAAATGGGATATGAAATTGCAATCAGGCTATGATTTTACCAATAAAGGCGTTTCTTTAACCAATCTCAGTATTCACCGAGATTTGCATTGTTGGGAAGCCGCTTTTAACTGGACACCGATTGCGAGTGCTTATTACGGAAGACAAAGTAGTTATTCATTCGATTTAAGGGTAAAATCGGCTCTTTTGCAAGAATTGAAATTGTCTCGTAGAAGAACTTCTTATGATAGAGCTGGATTTTAGTAAAATAAATGGTTAATAGAGAAAATTATTACTTATTGAGTAATGGATTTTGAGGTTTAGACTCTTGTTTGTATTGATGATTTTTTATGAAAATCCCTAATTAATTCTTTGTATTTAAACCAACACTCTCTTCATAATTTGATAATAATAAGGTAAACTCGCTCTAAAAAAATGAAGGTAATTTTGTGAAAATTATTCATCAAAATCATCTTTACCATGCAAAATTTTTCTCTCAACTTATCGAAGAACAAACCTTTTAAAAGTGCCTTCTTTCTATTTGTAGCTTTATTTTTCAGTATTCAAGCCTTCTCACAAGGCACCGATGCCACTATTACAGGCAAGATTTTGGACGAAAAAGGTGGGGCAATTCCAGGGGCTTCTATCAGAATTAAAAATGAATCTACGGGTTTTCAGACGGGTGCAATCTCCAACGTTCAAGGTGAATATCAATTCCAACAATTACCACTTGGAAAGCCTTACACAATTTCCATTTCCTTTGTTGGTTATCAAACGCAAATCTTATCGGATTATGCTCTAAATCAAGGGGATAGATTGAAAATTAATGCCAAATTATTGCTTGCCACAACACAATTGTCCGAGGTTGTTGTCAGTGCAAATTCTTTTGTTAATAAAGAAACTGAAAGGGCGGGTGCAGCCATTGCGGTTACTTCTTTACAGATGAAACAGTTACCAATTGAAGGTAGGAATTTTGCAGCTTTAACGGCATTATCGCCCTTGCAAGGCAGGAGTGGTAGTTTTGGTGGACAAAGACAATCTTCAACCAATGTGACTTTTGATGGAGCAAATGCCCGAAATATGTACACAACGGGAACGGTTGGAAATGGTCCATACACCATTTCGCAAGAGGCAATCAGAGAGTTTCAGGTTTCAACCAATAATTATGACGTAACACAAGGTCGCCAGGGTGGAGGTTCTGTAAATGCGGTTACCAAAAACGGAACGAATACTACGGAAGGATCAGCGTTTTTCTATCAACGAGCCAGTAAAGCTACTTTTTTTGGGAATAATTTATTTCCTTTAAACAGTGAATTTAATGCCAATGGAACACCCAGAACAACTAATATTGACCAAAAGCAGTACGGATTTTCGTTGGGTGGTGCTTTAATCAAAGATAAGTTACATTATTTCGTAGCTTTTGACCGTCAAAACGAAACCATTCCTTTTCAAATTGCTCCCGTTTTTAATGCGTTGCAAGAACAAAATTTTGGAATTACGAAGACAAACTTAGAGCAATTAATTACAACAGCCAAAGAAAAATACGGTATGAAAGATACGCCTCAATACGGCGATTTTTCAAGAGAGACCGTGGCAAACGCCATTTTTGCTCGTATTGATTGGCAAATTAACGAAAAGAACAAACTGACTTTTCGTAATAATTTAACAACTTGGAACAGTCCACAATCAGTGAATGATAACTCGAATGTGAACTTGTTGGAAAGTTGGGTAAGTTTTAAATCAATTGAAAATAGTTCTTTGGTTTCATTGCGTTCAGAATTATCTCCAAATCTTACGAATGAGTTGAAATTCCAGTTTCAAACCGTTGATCGAGATTATGTTTTGAGTCCAGACTTACCAGTAGAGAATATTCCAAGAGCCATCATTACGGTTCGTTCGGTCATTCCAACGGCAACAAATCCAAATGCCACTCAAACCAGAACAGTGCAATTTGGCGGGCAAAGATTTGGCACGGAATACGCCAAAGATATGACGCTACAATTGGCAAATACAGCTTATTTGAGAAAGGGAAATTTGAATTTTAAGTTTGGAACGGACAATATGCTCACATTTTTGGATTCAAGAATTGTAAACGAAATGAATGGACGTTTTTTCTTCAATAGTTTGCAAGATTTTATTGATAAAAAACCAAGTCGTTTCGCCCGTGAAGTACCTTTGGTGAACCCAGCCGTGCAGCAATCTTTGCTTGATTTGGCGGTTTTTGCCCAAGTGGAATTTGAGCCTTTCAAAAACGTGACGGCAATGGCAGGTTTGCGTTATGATGCCACAATTTTCTTTAAGCAAGGCGACCCAAATCCTGTGACGGAAAGTAAATTATTGGTTAAGACTAACAACTCACTCGCAGACTACAACAATATTCAACCAAGATTGCAATTAACTTGGGACGTACAAGGTCGTCAAAGAGATATTGTTAAATTTGGTGGAGGCGTATTTTCGGCTCAACCTGTGTCTTATTTACAGTTAAATAATATTCAAAATAGTGGTACAATCGTAGGCTCAATTGACGTGTCAGGGGCAAATGTACCAACGCCAGATTTTGTTTCTTACCGAAATGATCCTTCAACAACGCCAGGAATTCCGAAAGGAACGAGTTATGTTTCAACGATAAATGCAGTGAGTGATAATTTTCAAGTGCCTTCGATTTACAAATTAAACTTCTCGTATAATCGTTTTTTCAATGCCAGATTCAGGGCAGGAATTAATTTATTGTGGTCGAAAACGGTTAATAATTATGTGTATTACGATAGAAATATTGTGGACGAACCATATTTTAGATTAAGTAATGAGGCTAATCGTGGGGTGTATGTTCCTGCGAATACGATTCCCGCAAACGGTTCAACTGACTGGACAAAAGGTAGAAAATCAACGGAATTGGGACGGGTTTTGGTTCTGGAATCAACTGGACAATTAGACCAAATGGCAGTGGTTATCGATGCCAGTATGAAAATTGGTAAAGACGGATATTTTACGATTAGTTATACCAAAAACGATACAAAGGATAATACTTCTTTTAATTGTTGTGTGGCAAATACCTCAACATATCGTCCCGTAGTGGATGACCCAAGAGACCAAACAGTGTCGTATTCAGACGACCAATTTTCGGATAAATTAGTAGTTTCAGCCGCTACGCCAACGTTCAAAGGTTTTCAATTAGGAGCAATTTTTAACGGTGTTGGTGGTACTCGTTACTCATTTACGGTCGGTGGAAACAAAAGTATTAACGGTGATTTTGTGCTAACCAACGATTTAGCTTACGTTTTTGATCCAAATGGAGCCAACGTTCCCGAAGCCGTAAAAAAAGGAATTCAAGGTTTATTGGATAATCCAGATGCTACGGAAAGTGTGAAAAATTACATTCGTGAAAATATTGGTAAAGTGGCTCAAAGAAACGGAGGTATTAATCCATTTTATTATACAGTTGACTTGCGTTTAACTAAGGAATTTAAAATCTCAAAGAAACACAATTTCGCCCTCTCGGCAGACTGTTTCAATTTTTTGAATTTGTTAAACAAAGACAATGGAATCAGTTATAACCACGGCAATGTGTTTTTGACTTCAATGTTGGGATTTGACCAAGCAACTAAAAATTACACGTACAACGTAGAACCAGGGGCAGGAAGAAAATTATCAACCGCAGGAGGAACGCCGTGGAGAATTCAGTTGGGATTGAGATATGGATTTTAGTAGAAATAGTTACTCGTAAAACATTAGACCACGGATAAAACGGATGTTACGGATTTACACCCATAATGGAATTAGGATTTTGATTCTATCCGTGTAAATCTGTTAAATCCGTTCCATCCATGGTCTATTTTAATTCAGTCGCAGCCAGGGCAAGCGATTAATCAAATTATTGTATATTTGACTCATCAAAAAACTAAAATTATCCAAACTTATGAAGAACCTAATTTTATCAATTTCCACCCTTTTAATTTGCTTTTCTTGTAATCAAAAACAAGCCACCAATCAAGGAAATGGAGATAAAGCATTACTTGAAAGTCTGACTGCTAAGCGAGTTACGCTTCCCAATGGTTGGTCACTCACGCCAGTGGGTACGAGTTTGAACCTCGATGATTTACCTTTAAATCTTGTCGTTTCGCCATCCCAAAAATTGTTGGCTGTTACCAACAACGGACAAAGTACGCAAAGCATTATGTTGATTGATGCAGTTTCAGAAAAGGTTTTGGACGAAATTATCATCAAAAAATCGTGGGTTGGCTTGGCTTTTAGTAGAGATGAAAAATACATTTATGCTTCGGGGGGAAATGATAATATTGTGGTAATTTATAAAATAGATAACCAAAAATTAATACAAGACGGTGAAATAAAATTGGGTGATGCCTTTCCAAAAGCCAAAATTTCACCTGCTGGTTTGTGCGTAGATGCTCAAAATAATCGCCTGTACGTTACAGCAAAAGACTCAAAATCATTCTTTATTTGCGACTTGAAATCACGCAAAGTAATCAAGGAAGAGAAGCTAAACGCTGAGCCGTTTACCTGCATGATTGCCCCCCAAACTAACGAATTATACATCACACTTTGGGGAGGTTCAAAAGTGGTAGTTTATGATATTTTGAAAGAAATAATGACCGCTGAAATTGCCACCAACAGCCATCCAAATGATATGGTTTTTACCAAAGATGGGAAATATTTATTCGTTCCAAATGGTAATGATAATACAGTTTCTGTGATTGAAACTGCCTCTCATTCGTTAATTGAGTATATTTCTGCTTCTCTATACCCAAATGCACCCGTTGGTTCAACGCCAAATGGTGTGGCACTTTCACCCGATGAAAAAACGATTTATGTTGCCAATGCTGACAATAATTGTTTGGCAGTTTTTGATGTTTCTCAGAAAGGAAAAAGTGTTTCGAAAGGCTTCATCCCAACGGGTTGGTATCCGACTTCGGTGAAGACGATTAAAGGTAAAATCTACGTGACAAATGGCAAAGGTTTTAGTTCAAAACCAAATCCGAAAGGACCAAATCCATTGGCAAAAAAGAAGCCACAAGAAGTTGGGGCAAATCCAGAAGCCAACAAAGAAGTCGTGGAATATATTGGTGGATTATTGAAAGGAACCTTATCAATTATTGACGCTCCCGATGAAAAAACGCTTTCAACCTATTCGCAGGTAGTTTTTCAAAATACGCCATATTCAAAGCAAAAAGAAAATATGGCAATGGGTGAAAGCGATAACCCAATTCCAATGAAAGTTGGTGGAAAATCGCCCATTAAATATGTATTTTATATTATAAAAGAAAATCGAACGTATGACCAAGTTTTTGGCGACATGAAAGAAGGAAATGGTGATATAAATCTGTGTATTTTCCCTGAAAATTTAACCCCAAATCAACACAAATTGGCTCGTGAATTTGTATTATTAGATAATTTTTATGTCGATGCCGAAGTCTCAGCCGATGGACATAACTGGTCAATGGCGGCGTATGCCAATGATTATGTGGAAAAGAATTGGGTAACGAGTTATGGAGGTAGAGGCGGTTCTTATGATTATGAAGGACAACGAGAAATCGCTTATCCAAGAAACGGTTTCATCTGGGATTATTGTAAAAGAGCCAAAATTTCTTTCAGAACCTACGGAGAATTTGCGGATTCACCCAAAGGAAATTATGCGGGTGTGCAAGGAAATGTTTGTGCAAAATACACGGGTTGGAACATGAATTTCAAAGATTCTGACCGTGAGAAACAGTGGGAAACGGACTTCGACTCTTTATTGGCAATTAATGCCGTTCCAAGATTTAATAGTTTGAGAATGGGCAATGATCACACTTCGGGTTCACGAAAAGGAGCTTTCAGTGTGGAAGCTGCCATTGCCGACAATGATTTGGCGGTTGGAATGTTTATTGAACATCTTTCAAAATCAAAAATTTGGAATGAATCAGCCGTTTTTATTTTGGAAGATGATGCTCAAAATGGCTCCGACCACGTGGATGCTCACCGTTCGCCAGCGTTTGTGATTAGTCCATACACAAAACGAAAATTGGTCAATCACGAAATGTATTCAACCTCTGGAATTTTGAGAACGATGGAATTAATTTTGGGCTTACCACCGATGAGTCAGTACGATGCAGGAGCAACGCCTTTATTTAAATGTTTTTCAAAAAATATTGATGTAACAACCTTTCAATCCGTTCCTGCCAATGTGGATATTAACCAAAGAAATGTGGCTTTAAATACTGGAAAACGCAGACCAAACTTTGATTTTAGTCACGAAGATGCTGCCCCAGATGTCGCTTTTAACGAAGATATTTGGAAAGTAATGAGGGGCGAAAAAAGCAAAATGCCTGCTCCAAAAAGGAGTGCTTTTGTGAAAGTTGCGGTAAAGAGTGAGGAGGATGAGGACGATGATTGAGTGATGTTAAGGTGTCATTGCGAACGCAGTGAAGCAATCTCTCGGATTGATGAAAAAAATTTAAAAACTTTTGCATCAATCCGAGAGATTGCTTCGCTGCACTTGCAATGACAACAATTTATAATTTTTTTAAAAAAAACAAACTTTCACAATCCCTTATCCCGCATTAATTTAAACTCCCGATACCGTCTGATTATCGCCATAATAAAACCCAGCATCAACACCAAAGTACCAATCCAAAGTAAATTAATCAACGGCTTCTCAATGGCTTTCAGCACTACGTAATCTCTTTGGGTAGTATTAAAAGCAAAGCCAAATTTGCCCGTTTTTGGGTCTATATTTGTGAATTTTGCACGAATTCCTACTTCATTTTGTTCAACGGGAGGCATCGCTACCATGCCATCTCTAATGACAAAAGTGGGTTTCACTTCATATTGAATAAACTCTTTCCCCATCACTTTTATCGTTGCCTGAACTGCCGCATTGTTCGGTCCCAAAGGCTTGCCTTCAAAAGTATCTACACGGGTTACATTGTCCAAAACCGCTACGTAATCATTTAAAAAGAACGTATCTTTTACGGCAATGGTGTAGTTTTCTGTTTTGCTCCACTCACGATTGTCCAAGTCAGGAGCTTGGGCAACATATGTGTATAAATCTTTACCAGCATTGCGTTTAAGGTCAGGAGAAACTGAGTTTCCCATTTTTTTATTGATCTGAAAACGTGGATAAAGTGTGGTTATTCGTCCATCCTTATCTCTAAAATCAATCTCGTAGTATTTGTTTTCTGGAAAAACGGGTAAGGTATCTCCTTTTGAATAATACTTTTTGCCTTTCTGTTCAATGTCTTGCAAAGCAACGGCATGGAAGTCATTTTCAATAATCTCAACCTGTTCTGGACGTAAGTATTCGGGTAATTCACGTCCTTCAACCCGTACACCTTTGTATGTTAGGGTGTACTTGTCCATTTGCGTAGGCGTGTTCAACCACAGGGCAATGTGTTCCTTGTTGGCATTGGCGGTTTTTGCGTCTAAATCTTTTTCGTTAAAAATCTTCATGCCACTATCATTCATCGAAACTATCTTTGAATATCCTGAAGAAAACAAAATTCCTAACAACATCATCGCCACACCAATGTGCGTTACTGCCCCACCCGAAAGTTTATAATTTCCTTTAAAAATATTCATCAAAATTGAGCCATTTGTCAAGATTGAAAATATGCCAGCAAATAAAAGAACGATGTAGGTTGGAGATTCAAAGAAGTCGCCCGTTTGGGTTTTGGTAGTAAAGAAAATTACTACGAATGTCAAAATTAAACTTATTAAAAAGGGCGTGGTAAAGAATTTAATAAAGTTTTCCTGCTTAATTTTTTTCCACCAAAAGGATTGACCAATCCCTGAAAATATGGCTATTCCTACACCAAACCATAGTTGAAATTTAGAGTAATACGTAGCTGCATCGGCAGGAGGAGCCAATTTTGAGACAAATCCTAAACCTTCCACAATTTTATTGTAAACGGGTAGAGAAGTAGCCGTAATAATCTGAAAACCTGATAAACACAAGGTGGTAGCACCCATAAAAATCCAAAATTCACGGCTATATGTGGATACTTCCTTTTCATCTTTCGGTATCTCTTTCCATCGGTAAATTAATAAAGCAGTGGATGCAAGCAAGAAGAAAAGCAAGTAAATCAATAGCTGTCCTGAAAGTCCTAAGTCCGTAAAAGAGTGAACGGAAGCATCACCTAAAACACCACTTCTGTTCAGAAAAGTAGAGTATAAAACCAATATAAAAGTGGCAATCACTAAGATAAACGAAGTTGCCAAAGCGGTTTGATTATTTTTGTAGATAATCATGCAATGATAAGCCGCCACCAGAACCAGCCATGGCACAAATGAGGCATTTTCAACGGGATCCCAGTTCCAATATCCACCAAAATTGAGGGTTTCATACGCCCAATATCCACCCATTATAATTCCCACACCCAAAACTAATCCTGAAAACAAAGCCCAGGGCAAAGCTGGACGAATCCAAGCCGTAAATTCACGTCTCCATAAACCTGCCATGGCATACGCAAATGGAATTAAAGTTGTCGCAAAACCCAAGAAAAGCGTGGGCGGGTGAATCACCATCCAATAGTTTTGAAGTAAAGGATTTAGTCCGTTTCCATCCTCGGCAATGAAGTCTGGTTTCATCTGCCAAACGGGCAAATCGGGCATCGCCTCTCTCATCAAAAGGAAAGGCGATGAACCAATTTTAAGGTCAATTGCTGGTAAAACTACCCCCAATATCATTGAACAAAGGAAAGTTTGCACGGCAGCAAAAATCGCCATAACGGGTGCTTCCCAATGCTTATTGGTATTGATAAGCACAATTCCCAAGACAGCGTGCCAAAATATCCAAAGTAGGAAACTGCCTTCTTGACCTTCCCAAAAACAAGAAATGATATAGTAAACTGGTAAAGCTCTCGACGAGTGTGACCAAGCATAATGGTACTCGAAATAATGGTTGTAAATAATTGAAAATAAGGCAATTATCACGCCCACAACTGCTGCCCCGTGCGTATAAAAAGCAAAACGAGAAAAGCGTTTCCAAGATTCTTGTTGAACTAAATCAATGGTTTGTACTGATTTAAAATAGCCAAAGGTTGCTATCACTGATGCCACAAACGACAAGATGATGCACAAATGACCAATATTTCCGATGGTTGTATGAAGCATTTTATTTTTTGGGTACTAAGTTTAATTTTTACGAAAATGAGGTTACACAGAGAGCCACAGAGATTAAAATTGAGAACCAGAGAGGTTTTGCGAGACGTTCTCTGTGGTTCTCAATTTTTCTCTTGGACTCTCTGTGTAACCTCAATGACATTTTAAATTATTGTATTTTAATATCTTGACTTTATGAAATCATCTTGCATAAATCAATTCTTTTCTCGTTCAATAAATCGTTGCACTAAGATTGTTTCATCGGTTTCTCCACTTCCTTAAATTCCACCTTCCCTTCCTGATATTTTGAAGGGCATTTCAAGAGGATTTTATCACATTTGAAAACCTGCCCTTCCATGCTTCCAATAATAACAATTTGTTCTGCCTTACCTAAATCTTGGGGTTTTGGGGCATTATAAACTACTTTTTGTGAACGTCCTTTGTTATCCGTTAGAGTAAATTCCAAATGATTAGCATCAATGGCGGGATTATAAATAACGTCCTCAACTTCACCAGAAGCACTTTTCTTTAACTTACCAACTACGTGAACTTGGCTTATATCCCCGCCTTTGGCTTTGCTTTCAGCATCTGTGAAATCTGTGTAGGTACTTGCCTCCGTACCCGTAGAAACCAAAATAGCTACGGCAATGGCGATGATAACGAGTCCGAAAATATGGGTCTTTTTCATTTTTTTAATTGTTTTTCTAACTTAGAAATTTTGCTATCTATGTTTATTAAGTAAACAATTATTCCAGCAAAAATGGTTGCAACAACTGCCACAACTACGTAAATTCTACCATCGGCATACAGCTTATCTGCCATTTCGGGTTCGTTTGCGGTTGTATCTTGGGCGAACATTGTTGCTGATATTAATAACAATGTGATTAGGGAAAATAGTTTTTTCATTTTCAAATTATAATAAAATCTTCAAAATTATTTTGGTATTCTGTTAGGTCAATTTGCTTATTTGTTACTTTTCCTTGTTTGAAATTTAATCTTAATGTAAGATTACCCTTGTGAGTTGAGCCAAGAGATTGATTTTTATATAAATCCAACAGTTCAACTTGTCTAATAATTAATAAATTTTCCCATGAATTTTCTCCCCTTGCAACAAAGACATAATGGAAATTTTTAGGAGTGTCAAACAATTGTTTTAGAGAAATATTGAACTGAGCAAATTTGCTATTCTTTTGCATTTTTAAATTTGATGCTTTCACTTGAATTCGCATTAATTTACTCGTCTCATGTCGAACCACAAAAATATCATCACCCTCATCTACCTCTGGAATTGCTACATTCCAACCTCTCAATAAAAATTCTGACATTACAACTAATTGCCCTGATTTGCCAAAATATAAGTGATAATTATTTTTAGTCATTTGTTTTGAATGTATCAATTACTTTGTCAGTATACGGGTCAATAAAATCCACGCCAGTAATTTTTTTTAAATCATCTTCATTCTCCAATCCGATTAAAGCTGGAAGAATAAATTTTTCTAATTTTCGGTAATATTTTTCAAAACCACTTTTTAAGTCGTAATCCACCAAAATTTGTTTAGCAGGATGTGCTGAATCACCAAAAAGTTTTTTAACAACTTTTATTTGTGATGGTAGAAGCGTAAAAGCATAGCCATCAGCACTTTGATTAACATATATTTTTAAATTTTCCATAATCTCAATTATTTTCTTGGTGAATTTGTTCTAAATTTTTCAAGCGTAATCTTAAATCAGTAATCCAAAATCCCAAGCAAATCCACCCAATGACCGCAGGATAAAAAACGATTCGCATGGTGTGTTCAGTATCCATGGGTTTAAACCCTGGATTGCCTCCGTTTCCTGGGTGCAGAGAATCGGTCATTCTTGGAAGAATAATCAGTAAGGGTATTAATAAAGCCACGGCAAAAATATTGTAAATGGCTGATATTCTTGCTCTTTGCTGTTCGTCATTAAATGAACCTCTCAAAATAATATAAGCAAAATAAATCAATAAACCGATGGCAGCACCGTTTAGTTTCACATCGCTCGTCCACCAAGTTCCCCACGTGTATCTCGCCCAAATACTACCCGTTATGATTCCCACAATTCCATATAAAATACCTGTATTGGCATATTCAGAGGCTTTTGT